>CAZILH010000001.1:0-67576 GCA_964540095.1 uncultured Gammaproteobacteria bacterium
GCCTTAGACATGCCGCCAGCGTTCACCCTGAGCCAGGATCAAACTCTCTGTAAAAAACAGAGAAAGTTTTGAAACTTAACTCTATTGCTAAATGTGTTTTTAAAACACAAAAAATTTATATACTTTTAGAATTGACTAAAAGCTCTCACTTTCCAATTGTCAAACAACTTTTTCCTTGCAACTCAAAGGTAAAGGTTGATTAATGAGTTCAAGAAAAAACAGCAATGCCTAAATGGTTTTGGACATTTCTGCCTTTTCTTGAAAGCAACTCTTATTTTTTCAATCAGCTATGCTTGGGGTCGTTTTTTTAATGCCTCACTATAATAGGGCAAAATGGGTCTCTTGTCAAGGGCTTTGCTTAGTCCAACTTTAAAGTCCAGATAGACCATATTGCCAAAAATGTTCTACTGCTTCGTCCCGCCCGCCAAAGCCCAAAGGGCGACGGCGGGTCAAGAGCCTGAGCTAAAAAGAAAAGGGACCCGATCTACCGTAGTAGACCGAGGCCCCCAAAGGCCGACAGTTATTGTCAGCTATTCGATAAGCGTGTAGTTTCCTCCTTTTTCGAGACGGATGATGAGAATGCCGTCAACCGATTTGTTCGGACCCCTGAGTGAGAGGCAGAACTGGGTCGCTAGGACCCACTGGTCGCACTTGGAAGGACTGCCCGTCCAGCGCATGGAAATGGTCGTGGTGGGCTCGACACGCACCTGGCCCAGATCAACCAGAACATATGAGGGTCGCGTGGTACCGAGATCGGGAATCGTGAAGTAGCTCACGGTCCCATCGGTATAGTGGAAGCCGAATACCACGAAGCGGCGCTCCGTGGTATCGAACTTCATGGCCACCGTAACGTTGCCCGTCCCGGTCTGCCCGAAATACACCTCCTCGAAATCATCTCGATCGTTGGGACCGACCTTGAGATCGGTGTCCACACAGATCTCAATGATGTTCGGTGCCACCACCGAAACAGCCACCGAGTCGCAGGTCGTGGCACCCAACGAATCGTAGAGTACCACCACGAAGGTGAAGACGCCCTGCTCGGACATCAGGCGAGTGAAATCCTCGCCCACGCCGATGTTCTGGTCACGGAGATACCAGTAGTAGCCCTGATAGGGCTTGGTACCGCCGCGACCATCAGCGTGCAGACGAACATAGTTGCCGACCTCGACCACCATGGGCATGGCCGTGGCGTCGACTGTCGGCGACTCCACATAGGACACCGGCTCGATCGGCGGACGAGTGACCTCGTCCGAACAGCCAGCCACGAAGCCGAGCAGAACAGTGAAGAGCAGGATAATCTTGAGTTCCGTCTTCATCACTTGCCTCCCTTGAAACGGAGGGCAACGGACAACCGCAGCCCCACATCGGTTGTGAGCGTCTGATCCCAGGTCGGACTCCACTCCTTACGATGACCATACAAGCCGGTCAGGGTCACGAAGTGGTTGTCGCCGAGCCACATCAGCCCGAGCTCACCGCCCTGGAACCAGAAAATGTTTCTGCCGGACTGATCACCCTGATCATCCAGCACGATTTCCTGTCGCTCGTAGCCGACCATCAGCCACAAAGGCCGACCGATCTGCTTACCGACCAAGAGGCCGACCCCCTGATCGTAGATGTCGCGATTTTCCCCGAGAGCATTCTGCTCACGAGGGAGAAACAGCGAGTGAAAGCCGTAGGCCTGCACCACACTGTTGTTGAATCGCAACGACAAAGCCGCCATCGGAGCGACGTTTTCCCAAGTCGACGTCACACCGAGATGCAAGGCCAAGCCGAGCTTGGGAAGCTTCGGCATCTGGAAGTTGGGAAACACGAAAGGTGCTGCCGGCTTCTCGACGATGCGCTCGATCACCCGCGGCTGCTGGTAGGGCAGCAAAGGGGCCGAGTAGATCTTGACGAAACACTTCTCTTCGTCCCGCAGGGGACGGTAATCGACGATCGCATTGGGCGAGACACCGAGCCAAAACAGAATCGGCTCAACGGCTTGCCTCCGCGCTACATTGAGCGCCGCGTCGAAGACCAGGTTCATGGTCTTGAAGTCGACGCCATTGTAGCGATAGTCCTGCGCCATGATACGCAGCATCCTCCACTTGGTCGAGTCATTGCTGACCTCGACCACGAGACGACACTGGTTGGCATTGACCGAGTCGACCACCGCACGGAAACCCTTTGAGACGTCGCGGAAATCGTCCTTGGTCAGAGTGTTGCCCACCGCGCTGGGTATCAGATTGATACGCAACGAGTGATCGTTGTACTCCACGGGCTGAGCCAAGGCCTGGCCAGCCAGCAGAAGCAGCAGGAAAATCAGAACTCTCTTCATGAAATGCTCCTTCCGTGCATGTGAGAAACCTCGAAACGCGGACAGAAAACAAAACTATATACTATCTCCACCCCTTTCAGGAGTTGAAGAAAACTACACTTGTCAAAGGTCATAAGAAACGCCTTATTCTATCAGAAAGTGTGTTTTTTGTCAATAACAAGCGATATTTGACAAACCAAAAAATACAATATATAAAGAAGTGGCTCTTTACATTCGCCCAGGGACACCTGGGTTTCGTCGAGCTTAGCTCGATTTCGTCAGGAGGTAGTGGCCATGATCGTCAAGAAAGACATTACCGTGATTTTCATCGGCTTGAATGAGACCTTGGTCCTGGAGAGAATTTTGGCAGACCTCATCTTCTTTCTCTGCCAAAACAGGTTCAAAAACCTTGCGGATCGTCTCGGGTTAGAGAAGGGGGTTTCCCTACACTTCTCAGAAGTCGGACCGCGCGGTAGATTCTGCATTGAGCTGCGCGTAGCTGAGACTGATCAGAGCTTCACGACCATTTCCTTTGACCTGTTCAAAGGCGTGAAACCAAACTTCATCCTGGAGTATCTAACCAGCAGACTTTCACAACTGGTGTCTGTTCAGGGCTACTACATGATCAGAAGTGACGTGCAATTCAGGGAAACGACAGAGCAAGACACTGCCTTCACTCCTCGTCCCAATGGCGACGCCTGGATATTGATCAGAATCACCAAGAATACTTGATCAGACCAAGTGAATTCTCTGAAAAAAACCCAAAAGGGAGCGACCCTCGTCGCTCCCTTTTTCATTTATCTAAATTTTTTTTGTTTCTCCCGCCACTCCTTAATCAATTTATGATTACCAGAAAGCAAAACTTTCGGTACTTTCAAATTCATAAATTTATCTGGTCTAGTATATTGTGGGTATTCAACATTAAATTTTTTTGCCTGCTTATCATAGACCCCAAAAGATTCATCAGCCACTGATTCTTCTTTGCCTACCACTCCTTTGACCAGACGAGAGACGCTGTCAACTACACAAGCCGCAGCCAGCTCTCCGCCAGTCAAAACAAAATTGCCTAAAGAAATTTTTTCATCAATAAACTTATCAATGCGCGCATCAATTGCCTCATAGTGCCCAGCAATCAAAATCAGGCGATCATATTTGACTAATTGTTTTACTTTATTTTGATCCAAAGTATTGCCACGCGGTGTCAATAAAATAATCCTAGTTGTCTTGCTTTTGATCTTGCATATTTTTTTCAAAGTTTTGACAACCGGTTCGATTTTTATGACCATACCTGGTCCACCGCCATAGGGGGTGTCATCAACTGTTTTCCTTTTATCAGTCGCGGCTTGACGGATATCATGAGTACGAATATCAATTAACTTTTTATCGCGCGCTCTTTTTAAAATTGAAGAATCAAAATAGCTATCTAAAATATTGGGAAAAATTGTCAGGATATCAAATTTCACCCGGTTAGAAATCATTTTTTGTTTATCTTTTTTCATAAAGTAAAATATATAACTTATTTATTTTTACATTTTCACACAAACCCTCTTAGAATAAATTTCTAACCGGGCTCATAAAATTATTGTAACCCCATTTCTTTTTTATAGCCCTCCAGCCATTCCGGCAAATTGACTTGCGGTTCCCAACCCAACAATTTTTTAGCTTTTCTGTTATCAGCCAAACTTTCTTTTGGTTCCAAGCGAGCCGGGATATTTACACTTGGTCCGCCAATCATTTTGGCCAGCTCATTGATACTGTAGCTGTGTCCTCGACCTAAGTTTATGACCTCGCCCTGACCCACAGTAGCACTTTCCATGGCTAACATATTTCCGCGGACAATATCAGCTACATTGGTATAGTCGCGGCGATTTTCGCCATCACCGACTATGGTCATTGGCTCATTTTTTAATCTCTGCGACACAAAAATTCCCATGACCAGACAATAGGCGCCTTCCAGGGCTTGTCTTTTGCCGTAGACATTAAAATAACGCAAACAAACAGTTGGCAGATCATAGACCTGAGTGAACAAGCGACAATACATTTCGCCAACATATTTTTGCAAACCATAGGGACTCAAAGGTTTTGCTGGCATATCTTCCACTAGAGGCATTTTGTCTTGATCACCATAAGCCGAAGACGAGGCGCTGTAAATAACTTTTTTTACTTTGGCATCTCGAGCCGCCACCAAAACATTGAGTGTGCAGGTCAGATTCATTTCGTTAGAAAATATCGGATCCTGGATAGATGGCTGAACGCGGGGAAAAGCCGCTAGATGAAAAACATAATCAACGCCCTGAAACAAGGGTTTGATGTCTGCAATATTTTTTAAGTCCAACAAATGAAACTTGGCCCTAGAATTGATATTTTCTTTTTTGCCAGTAGAAAGATTGTCAATAACCACTACTTCGTGGCCCTTGGCTACCAAAGCGTCAACTAGATTTGATCCTATAAAACCGGCTCCGCCGGTCACTAAACATTTTGACATAATATTTTTCTTAATATTATTAAAGATACTATAAATTTGAAAAAATACCAAACAGCTATACGCATATACCCTCCACAAACCATTGACAAAATGTTTTATATATGATATAAAACATGGTCAACTTGCCGCAAGATACTATCTTGCTTCTCTGCACCTTTTCATTGGAGGCATGTCATGAACACGCTCAAATTCAAGCAAATGCTGCGCTGGTCACTGTTGAGTGCTGGGGGAATCGCTCTCTTCTGGATGATCTACTACATTATTCGCGGCTTTGTCCCGGTGAGCGACACCATCCGATGGAGTCGAGACAACACTATTATGCCTCCGTTCACACTGTCCCGCTGGTGGGACATTATGATGGGACCCATTTTCTCCGTTTTTGTCGTCTCGATCCTCAATTCGAACAGATCAAAGAAGGACGAAGACGAAGACTGGTACACTGGCTTTAACTGCGATCCACTCCTCGTGTTGGTTGCTGGTCTAATCCTTGGCCTAATAATTGGCCTGGATTTGACTTCGCTGCTGCCCATCAACGGCTGCTTGATGTACAGTGTTCTACTTATGATCATCGGTGAACTCATGGGTCTGGGCTTTTTACTGACCCTTGGCCTGGCCATCGGTTTTGGTGTCAGCCTACGCTGCGGACTGGTGGTTGGTCTGGGCTTCAGCCTCATTTTTCTACTGCTATGGCTTTTGGGGAAGAAACTCATAATCCGACTCTGGAAATGGCTCATGATTCGATGAGTACCCCCACCTTACTCTTGCCACTTGGCGATTTGGGAAGTTGCTGTGAAAGGCTGAGCCAAATGGCCAACTGACCTCGCCATCAAACCCAGAGCATGTCTCTGGGTCTGCTCGAGCCCGACGCAACACACGCGCCGGGCTTTTCTTTTTATACCAAATTTATGCTAAAATATAATTATTAATAACCTTTAAAATACAAAAAGCTATGAAACTCAAATTAATCGTCTTGGCTATGATGCTTATTTGGCCACTAAGCAGTTTGGCCATAGAAGCCCACAACAACAATTACCTTACTTTGGCTGAAGATCAAACGGTCAATGGTAATTATTACGCGGCCGGCAACAAAATAGAAATTTTCGGCACAGTCAACGGTGATGTGTTTGCGGTTGGTAATGATATTGTCATTGATTCAGACAACATCAATGGTGATATTTTTGCCGCTGGCAACACTATCAGCATCAAAGGCAAGGTCAATGGTTCGCTTCGCTTAGTCGGACAAAAATTGGTAGTCGACGCTGAAGTGACTAGAAATATTTTGGCCGCTGGACAGAACTTGGATATAAATAAAGACGCAAAAATCCAAGGGCATGTCACTTTTGCCGGACAATCAGCCAGTGTCTATGGCACAGTAGGCGGCCGCTTAGAATCGGCCTTGGAAAATCTACGACTCAGTGGACAGATTGCTGGTGATGCTGATGTTTATTTGGGTAGCAAAGACAAAAAGTTAGCCAATATTGATTTAGCGAATGGCGCCAAGATCAATGGCCATCTCAAATACTGGTCTAGCCAAACTTTGAACCTTGATCAGACAAAGGTTTCTCAAGGCATTGAGCATCAGTCCATTACGCAAGTTGTTAAACGCCAAGCCAAACAGGGCTTCGGTCTCTTTGGCTGGCTATGGGAATTTTTATCAATGTTAGTTATTGCTTTGCTGTGGTGGCGCTGGCACAACAAATTTTTCTACCAAGCTCATGAGTTGGTCCAGAAGAACAAAGGCAAAAGTTTGCTGTGGGGCTTTCTTTCTTTGATTGCCATACCAGTATTGATTATCCTCCTGATGATCACAGTAATCGGCATACCTTTGGCTCTGATACTCTTGGCTAGCTGGTTGATTGCTTTGTGCTTGGCCAAAATTTTGGCTGCCTGGATTTTGATCCGTTTTGTCCAACAAGCTTGGTGGAAAAAATATCATGGTAAGGATTGGGCCTTACTCACCTTAGGTATTTTTATTATGAGTTTACTGGCCAAAATACCAGTGATCGGCTGGTTAATATGTTTTATCTTTTACCTGTGGGCTTGGGGGGCAATCATTCACTATTTTTACAACAAAAAATAAAATTAATATCTCCGTAAAACGAAACCAGCCCAGCTTCTCGCGAGAGGCTTGGCTGGGTTTTTTGTCTATAAATTATATTTCAAAATATTAAAATTTTCTTTAAAATGGAAAGGCACGAGACCGCAGGGTCTCGTGCCTTGAGTTGTTTGGCGGCCGGCCGCCTCAGTTCAGCGGCAGATCCACCTTCACGGGCCAGTCGCTCTCCCGCACCGTCAGCAGAGCGTAGAGGACATTGTTGTCCATGAGATCTTGCACTTGAGGTGTGCCCAACCTGCGGAACGGTGCCCAGCGGAATTTGATCGTCGGCGTCGTCGCCGACTCGTCGATCTTGACGCGGAACTTCTCCATGGGAAGGGAAGAAATGGCGTAGGTGCCGTCGTTCATTTCCCAGGAGAACTTCAGATTGACGCTGGTGCTGACCTGACTGTCCAAGCTGCCGACAATTAAGAAGAAGCTGGCGGAGGTGCTCGAGTTGACCTCCGTCCGCTCCACCATCTTGCGCAGCCGGTGCTCGCCGCCCAGAAGTGCCTCGGTCAGTGACTTCTTCGGATGCTTCTGCTCGTTTTGAACGCTCAGGATACAAACAACGGCCAGGGCTACGACAACGATCGTAACGATAATCCAAATCCAACGCTTCGACATGGCCCTCTCCTTTCAGGGATGAATGTTCCGATAAAACATTTACTTATATCATATATTTCATTTTTTGTCAACCTATAAAAACCAAAACGAAAAACCGAGCTTAGCTCGGTCTTTCTATTTTTTATGTACAAATTATAATTTCAAATCGTCGACTTCTTCGTGTTTTGTTTCCACACGTGGCATTGGGGCAGCCATTGGTCTACCTTCTTTTTCTGGTTCGTAGACCTTCAAGTTCACGTAAGAATTATTTTTGTTGCCCATGATGCGCAACAAAGTTCTCAATGACCTGGCGGTCTGACCTTGCTTGCCGATAATCTTACCCATCTCCGCTGGGTTGACCTTTAGGGTCAAAAGTACACCTCTCTCGTCGATGGTCCTTTCGACAACTACGTCTTCCGGCTTCTCAACTAGAGCTTTTACAATCATCTCCAAAAATTCTTTGTCATTCATATTTTTTCTTTAATAACTTCTTAGCATTATTCTTACAAAGGTCAAGAATAACTTAAGGCATTATAATATAATTTTAAAAAACGGTCAAACCAATCCCTAAACAGCCGCTTCAACAACTTCTTCTTTTTTTTCTTCAACTGGTTTTTCGACTTCGGCTGGTTTTTTCTTGGCGGCAATTTTTTCGCGACGAGCATTGGACAAGCTCACGGCCTTGGCTTTCTGGCCAGTGATGACCTTTTGTTTGATCAACAAATTGTGCAAAGTAGCTGAAGCTACAGCACCTTGTGACAACCAATATTTGATACGCTCAACCTTAAGTACTGCCACTTTAGTGTGGGGGTTGTAATTACCGACAATTTCTAGGTGGTCACCATACATATCACGTTTCTTTTCAGAAACAACTATTCTGTAGGCAGCTTGCTTTTTACGACCGACTCTAGCCATTCTTATAGCTAACATCCTTTTTTAGAAATTAATTATTAAAAGGTGCCAAAATATTACTATATTTGATAAAGTTTGTCAATGTCGACCCCACTCACCAAAACTCCTGGACTAATCTTTTATCTTTTTGTATAATATCCAGCAGCAAAAACAACTTTATGATAAAAAAAGAAAAAATTGGGTTTATTGGACAAGGTTTTATTGGCAGAAGCTATGCTGACGATTATGAGGCCCGCGGTTATGAGGTCATTCGCTATGATCGTCGACAATTCCCGCAAAACAAAGACCTGATTGCCACTTGCGATTTTGTTTTTATTGCCGTACCTACTCCCACCACGCCCCAGGGGTTTGACGACAGCGTTGTGCAAGAGGTCTTGAAATTAGTCGGCTCTGGAAAAATTGCGATTATCAAATCAACTATCAAAGTCGGAACCTGCAAAAAAATGCAGGCTCTATACCCAGATATTGTGATCATGCATAGTCCAGAATTTTTGACAGAAAAAACCGCCCTAGCAGATGCCCAGCATCCTGATAGAAATATTGTTGGCATCACTGATATAAATAATCCGGATCTCAAAAACAAAGCCCAAACAGTAATCAACTCACTACCAAAAGCTCCCTTTGAATTGATTTGCTCAGCCGAGCACGCGGAGATGATCAAGTACGCCAACAACTGCTGGTTTTACTTCAAGGTTGTTTTTATGAACACGCTCTATGACTTGGAGCAAAAACACGGCTTGAATCATGAAATAATAAAAGAAGCCCTGGCTCATGATCCGCGTATCGGCTCCACTCATCTTGATGTCGTGCATTCCGGACGCGTCGATGTTGTGCATCAAGGCGGACGAGGCGCTGGTGGCCATTGTTTTATCAAGGATTTTGAAACTTATATCAGCATGCTCAAAGAAGCCGGACTTTACGATCAACAAAAGGCCTGCGAAGCCATCCGCGATATTAATTTGCAATATTTAAAAAACACCGGCAAGGACTTGGATCTCTTGAAAGGTGTCTACGGGGAATAAACTTGCCAAATCCAGCCTCTCGCGAGAGGCTGGATTATTTAGCGGCTATTTCATCAGCTTGATCAAAACTCATGGAAAGCAGTTTTGAGACACCATCATCGCCCATGGTCACACCATAAATAATTTTGGCGTTATGCATGGTGGCTCGATTGTGCGTGATGGCAATAAATTGAGTTTTATTGGAAATTTCTTGCAGTATCTGACTAAAACGAACTGAGTTGGCTTCATCCAAAGCAGCATCAACCTCGTCTAAGAATACAAACGGCGAGGGATTGTTGGAAATAATAGCGCAAATCAGAGCAATAGAGGTCAGCGCTTTTTCTCCGCCAGACAGCATGCTGATACCCGACAATCTTTTACCTGGAGGCGTGGCTTTGATCTCAATACCATATTGTTTTTGAATTTTCTTTTCTGGAATTTCGCCATCAACACCTTCGACTTCCTCACCATTGCTGATAATATTTTCTTTAATATCCAAAATCAATTCAGCTTTGCCACCAGCAAACAATTTTTTGAAATAAGAATCAAATAGTTTGTTGATATTGTGAAAGGCCTGATCAAATTGTTTGGATATTGACTCATCTAGATCTTTGATTATTTTTTCTAAGTGCGCTATGGCCTCATTCAGATCGTCGCTCTGTGTTTTCAAGAATTGATAGCGTTCATTGACTTGGCTATATTCTTCCATGACAGCCGGATCAATGCCACCAATTATTTGTAATTGATTTTTTAAACTAGCGATTTGAACCCGACTGGCCTCAGTATCAATCTGCCCCACTTTCTTGACCTGAAAGTCGGCCATTTCCTCGCCAATTTCTCGATTCAAATCTTCTTGCTTGGTCTCCAGACGAGCCAAAACAACTTTAATTTCATTTAACTTGCTATTTTTAGTATTAAACTCCTGCTGTATTTCGCGAAAATCTTTTTGGGACTGTACCAAGCTGCTTTTCTTTTTTTCCTCTTGCTCATTGAAAGCGCGCACTTCTTTTTCAATGCTGGCAATTTTTTTATTCTGCGAATCAATTTTGGCTAGCAGAATTTCTAGTTGATCTTTCAAGCCCTTATTGTCCTGCTTATTTTCAGCTAGATTTTTACGCTCATTCTCTAACTTTATTAACTCTTGTTTGTCTTTGTTTAATTGTTGATTGATCAAAGCAATTTCTTGATCGGCCATGGCCAATCTAGTCTTGGCCTCATTGACCTCGGCCACCATATTATCCTTGGTCAGTAATAATTGATTGAATTTTTCCGTCCAATCTTGATTGGTGTTTTTGGCTGGCCGAGAAAAATAATTTTTCACTTCCCACAAACTAGCGGTTATTTGCTGACACAATTTTTTCAATGACTCCAATTTGTCTAGAGCATCAATGTTTTCCAAAGCGCGTTCAAAATCTTGCTGTTTATCCAACAGCGCCGTCACCTTGTGGCTTATTTTTTCATTTGACCACTCATCATTGTTGTTCTTGACTTCGTCTTCTAATTTTTTAAAATCGGCTAAGATAACTTTTTGCTTGTTTTCTAAATCCAAAACCTGCTCTTGGGTTTGTTTTTGGCGGTGCTGTTTTTCCTCTAGGTGCAAATTTTGCAAATTAACTTCATTGGCTAGTGTATCTAATCTTTTTTTCAGCCAAACTATATCTACCTGGCCAGTAGAAATCAATTGCACATCCATCTGCCCCTCAATAATGGCTTTTTCTTTGAGCGAACTATTGAGCTCATCCTGCGCTTGGCTCAGGCGATTTTGCAGATGATCAAAACTATCTTGACGACTGCGCCCTTTTTCTTCTTTTTCCAAACTAGTTTGCAAATCAACTAATTTTTGATTCAAATTTGAAACTTCTTTGACTGAGGTCTGATACTGATCTTTATGACTAGACAATTCGCTGTTCAATTGATTGCTCAAAAAACTATAATAATCAGTTTGTAAATTATTCAAATCCCTAATTAATTGTTCTCTTTTTTCCAACCTTTTTACTTGCCGAGTCAAGCTACGCAAGTGTGGCTCCAATTCATTCAAAATCTGGCTGGTCTGACCTAGATTATTTTTGGCGCCTTCTAGCTTATTAATGGCTTGCTCTTTTTTGATCTGAAATTGACGAACGCCAGTGGCTTCATCAAAAAATTCTTTGCGCTCAGCCGATGATGAGGTCAGGATAGAGTCAATCATTCCCTGGCCAATGACGCTATAAGTCTTCTGGCCAAAATTGGCCTTGGCCAAGAGTAATTGCACATCCATCAAGCGCACTCGGCTGTTATTAATCAAATACTCGCTCTCACCATTGCGATCAATTTTGCGAGTAATAATAATTTGCTCAAAATCTACATCAGCCAGATGGTCTTGATTGTTGAGATACAAACTAACTTGCGCAAAGCCCAAGCGCCCTTTTTTATCAGAGCCAGCAAAAATTACATCTTCTGATTTTTTGCCACGCAAAGTTTTGGAGCTTTGCTCGCCCAAGACCCAGCGGACAGCGTCAGCAATGTTTGACTTGCCTGAGCCATTTGGTCCGACTATGGCTGTCAATTCACGATTAAAAAAAAGCTCTGTGCTGTTGGCAAAAGATTTGAACCCCTGAATTTCTAGTTTTTCCAAATACATAAATAAAAAAATAACAACTGTTAGCGTTATTATTTTAACATAATTTATACTTTTAATAAATATAAAGCCCCCGTCGACAAGTTGTTGTGTCTTGGATGAGACGGGGGCAAAGAATGAACGGGCGCCACAGCTATGAGTGGTCACTAGCCCTATCATGGGCTAGAGCTCCAGACACAGGGTCCGCGGCTACGGCTGAAGGACTCGCCTCAATTTCAACGAGTTCCACTCGTTACCTCTGTGGCGCCCGAAACGAAAACGAACAACGAATACAGATGATAGCAAACTAACCAGTAAATGTCAATGCCAGCCAAATACTTTAATAAAAAAATTAACCCTCCCATAGCCGTAGCTTTTGGGAGGGTTGAGGTAGTGGGTCGCCGCATCAATCGAAGAGGCATCGCTGTGGTTTAGCAGTTTTGAACACCGCAAGTGCATCTTGTCTCTACAGGAGGAAACGCTCTTGGTCTTGGCACGAAACTGTCCCGCCGGATCCCAGACTTCGATCTCGATCTAGACCGTGTGACCACAGCGATGAAGGCCTTTCCTCTTTGCTCGCGACGACCCCACAAAGGTGGCATGAGCGAACACAATAATTATATTATGCCTTAATTTTTTTGTCAAAGTTTATTTATTAAAAAAAGGGATTTACCATCCCTTTACTTTCAGGGCCTTAGTAGCGGCCGCTGTCTGGGCCTCTTGCTTGCTATAGCCCTCACCATCAGCCACCAATTCTTTATCTAAGTATACACCGATAATAAATTTTTTATTATGATCTGGCCCTGATTCTGACAACACCCGATAACGCGGGGTGACATTGTTTATCTCTTGGGCTTTTTCTTGAAAGCGACTTTTGGCGTCAATATATGTTTGCGAAGCAATGATGTCTGGCAAAGTCACTAGTATATTTTTTTTAATAAACTTATCAACTACGCGAAATCCTTGATCAAGGTAGATGGCTCCCAATAGAGCTTCCATGGCATTGGCCAAGATATAACCGCGGGCTTTTTTGTTGGTGTCTTGGGACTCACCCTTACTCAAATACAAAAAACCATAAACACCCAGCTTCTCCGCAATCGTGGCTAGGTGCGTAGCATTGACTAAAGCTGAACGCCAGTTAGTCAGAGTTCCTTCATTCTCCTGATAATTGTGATACAAATAATCAGTGACCGACAGTTCCAAAACCGCGTCACCCAAAAACTCCAAACGCTCATTTTGCTCTATTGGAAAATCTTTATGTTCATTCAAATAAGAGCGATGCACCAAAGCGTTTTTCAAAATATCCGTATCCTTAAATTTCACTTCCAGCTTGTCTTCCAATAAAGAAATATTTTTTTGCATACTATTCCAAATTTAACTTTTGCCAAGCCATGTTAAAAATATCCTTGGCATTGTCATAGCCCAAAACATCCAAAACCTCGTGCCTAGGGTACCACTTTACATCCAGCAATTCAGAAACTTTTGGCACTATGATTTCCTTGTCTTTGGTCTCGACCAAAAAATATTTTATTAGTTTGCGGTAGGGCTTCACCTCTGGCTTATGTACCTTGACTTGGGTCTCACCCAGATAATCTTTGACTACTAGATTTTTCAAGCCGGTCTCTTCAAACAACTCTCGAGCTACGGCCTTTTCCAAGCTTTCACCTTCATTGACGTGACCTTTGGGGAAAGTCCACTTACCATAAGCATCCAGCAACAATACAAAATAATAACCATCTTCTTCCTGACGATAAATCACACCGCCGGCTGACACTTCTTTGATACCCTGACTGACTAAGGTCTGTTTTTCACCTTTACTAATCATTTCTTTGTAGATGCTACCCAAAACGCCATTAACAAATTTGCCGCTAGCATCACCGCCAAAAGCTTTGGCTAGCTCTATGGCTTCATTGATGGCTACTTTTGGTGGTATGTCATGATCCATCTTCAACTCACAAATACCAATGCGCAAAACATTACGGTCAATCAAAGTAATTTGGTCTATCGGCCACTCTGGGGCAAATTTACCAATCAACTTATCAATGGACTTCTGATTGGCTACCACTTTTTCAATCAAATTCAAAGCAAAACCTTGATCGTCAAATTCCGGAGCAAATTCTTTTTGATTAAATTTCAAAATGTCACCAATATTTCCTTGGTGATTATTAAAATCCCACTCAAAGAGTGCTTGTAAAACAATAGTTCGAGCTAAATGACGATTAGCCATTGCTTATTTTTTGTTTACTTGGCTTTTGGTGGCTACTTTTTTTTCACCCTTATAGTAACCACATTTATTGCAAGCGCGGTGTGGCAATAATATTGCTCCGCAATTTTTACACTTGGTGGTACTGGCTTTTTTCAAAGCAAAATGCGACGCCCTGCGACGCGCTGAACTCTTGGTAAGTTTCTTTGTAGGTAAACCCATAATTTTTTTATTAGTTTCGTGATTTTAGCTAAATTTCCTATTTTGGTCAAGGAAGACCAAGTAAATCCCCGTCAATTATACCAAAGTTTAGGACTATTGACAAACATAAAAAAACATGATATTATGACCCATCTATTTAGAAAAGCACCTTAATTAGCGTTTTTAATATTTTTTCAGGCAACTGTGTCCACGACAAGCATGGGAATCATTTTTTTCGTCTAATTTGGCTACGGCTGAATTATTTCAAAAAATGGTTTTCTTGGACACAGCTGCTTGGAAAAATAATCTATCGTGGCCATATAAAAAAACGTCCCGCACTGCGGGACGTTTTTTTATTGACTTGGTGTTGTACTAGGAGTGGTGGTGGCCGTACCTCCACTAGCTTCAGCAGCAATTTCTTCGGCCGTAGCACCCACCAGGCAAACTGCCTGCCAAGGCACATAGTGACTAGAAAAAGTGACTTTGACTGGTTCTGGTTTGTTTAAATATTGAACAATATAATCAAACTTAGCATCAGCTCCGGCGTGGGCACTCTCCGTACACTTAGTTTGGCCTACTGGTAAATTGGTGGTTTTTACAATTTTTTTCGGCGCTGGAGAAACTACATTATAGATTATCGGCTTGGTGGTAGTAGCCACGCGACCATCTGCTGTCCCCCAAAAATCAAAATATAATTTTGTGCCCTCTATTCTGGTTTGAATCAAAATATAATTACCAGTGTCATTCAAAAATTTTAAATCTGGCTTAGGGTCATAAATCGTGGCATCCATGCCAGCGGGCTCATAATAAACCACCCGATAAGAATGATTGCGTCTTTCGGTGATTGGCAGACCAGTACTCAGAGCCGCTCGAAAAACAGTGGTGCCGATCTGACACAAACCCCCGCCATACTCTGGTATTGTTTTGCTGCCCTTGATCACCAACTCCTGCTTGTAGCCATGCTCACCATCAATGTCGCCCAAGGCCGTAATCAAAGAAAACTCTTCGTCAACATTGATAAGCAAACCATTGAGCGTGTCCGCCCCAACTCCTATATTGTGTATGCGATTGGGGGGACTGCCCTTGAAATCCGATTCGCCAGTACCCAAAAGCGTGCCAATACCCAAATCATTGGCGTCGCTATTCATTATTTTTGGTTTGACTGTTTCTACAACAATATCAAAATTATTTTTATTAGAACCCAATATCTTTTCGGCATTAGCTATTGTCTTGGTCCAATCAATCATCTTGCCTTCTTGGCTAGCCATAAATTCCGAAACCTTGCCGTTGTTTAATTTGAACTTGGCATCCTGAACCAAAACTTCAATATCTGAACTTAAGCCCTGATCATCAAAATATTTTTTTGCTTTTTCAATGTCAAAACCTAAATACGGTTTATTTTTATTAAATTTAATTTGTAGCCACTGTCGCCAATCAGCATTAGCAATAGTTGTTGCCTGCTCATTATAATGAGCTACCAAATCTCCTTGCTGAGTGGTGTTGATAATTTGACTACGAAACTTATCTATTACCGCGCTAGTGACTATGGGTTTGTCCTCGACCACTACTAAATTAATTTCTCCTGTCTGCAATTTTTTTATTTGCTCCTCAGTGTCTGACATGGCCTGCTCATAGGTAAATGTCTGGCCAATAATCTCTGGATTTATCTTCAAGCCACCGGCTGATTCAAACTCAAAACTAGCTTCTTTTTTGCTAGGCAACAAACCCTTGAAATCTTCCTCCAAAATACTGCGATGACGCTCCTTATCCCAAGTATAATCAAGCGACCAAGTTTTGCCTCCCAGCATTACGCTAATTTTATTCAACAAATTAGCGGGCCGCTCATCTTTTTGAAATTTTAAAATTTTATCCAAACTTTTTTCCATCTGCCACATGACCAAAGGAAAAGAGCTGTCAGCCGAACCAGCGCTAATAATAGGATAAATGGTGGACTTTTTGCCTTGTCCCATATAGACGAAGCCATCGCGACTAAAAGTGTCCAAATGCTCTTGGGTTTTCTTTTTGGCCTGCTCATAGGTCAGCCCGCCAATATTAACACTGCCAAGTTTTGTTCCTGGCAAAAAAACATTGGCATACTTGTAGTTGACAGTGGCATTAGCCACAAAAACAGCTACCAATAAAAAACAAAAAACCGCTGCTACAATCAGAATTATTTTTAGCGGCCAATGCTTGTGCTTTTCTTCTGCAACAATTTTATCCTTCAGTGTCATTGTCTATCAAATCATTTAAAATTCTTTTTTGATCCTCGGCTGTCATTTTAATAGCGCTTGAATCCAAGGAAATATAGTAATTTATACTTTGATCAAATTTTTCACCCAACAGGGAGCTAGCCATAATGACTTCCGCGCCAGTCGCGGTTTGAAAAACTAGTTTATCTCCCTCTGACCTAATATATTTTAGTAATAAATTTTTTGGCAACATACTAATTGTCGTCTTCCACCGAAATCTTCTTGCCATCAGCGTGATGAACTTTTGGCAAAACAATTGTCAGTATTCCATTTTTTATGGTGGCCTTTATTTTATCGGCTTGCACTTCTAATGGCAAAATAATCGAACGAGAAAAGCTACCCCAATAACATTCTTTGTAGAAATAATCATCTTCACTAATAGTTTGGTCTTGCTGTCGTTCACCGCGGATAGTCAACATGTCATTGTGAAAACTAATATCAATGTTGTCTGGATCTACTCCGGCTATGGTTGACTTGATAACAATATTATTTTTATCCTGATAAACATCTACTGAGAGCTGACCCTCTTCGTCAAAGGCCTCTTCTTTATGCTCGATTGGCGCGGCTTCAAGCTCTTTAGCTGGCTGATTTTTTTTATTTTTCTTTTTAAACATAGTTATTGTTTATGCTTGTATTATAAAATCTTTCGAGTGACTTGTAAAGCAAAATTTGCCTTATCAGGATGATTATGATAAAAGAAAAGTGTAGGCACCAACCAAGGAGGAATTATGGCCAACGTCATCAACGTCGACCAAGCTCCGCGGATCTCTCGGCGCCCCTTCTGGTACACCCTAGCGGTTTTTGCCTTTGTGGGCATGCTGATCCTGACGATCGGCTCGCTGTTCTTACCATCTCTAGCCGTCCTACTGCTCGAAGCACTCGTCCTGGGCCTCGCCCTGCTCTTTACCTTGAGTTACTGGGTGATCGACATCGTTTGTCGAAGATTCGTTGACTGCCGCCAATTTCGGTGGCAAAAAAAAGGAGGCTGAGTGGGGATCGTGGCAGGTCCCAACAGAGAACAGATCCTGCATCAGTGGCCAACAAACGGCGCTGGTGCAGGATTTTTATTTTTAACAAAATTAAGAGCCCCCGTTCTGTGAAAAAACGGGGACTCATATTCGACAAGCTCCTAGCTAGAATCAATCTGTGCGCAGATTGTAGATGAAGCTCTGCCTACGCAGATGATCAAGGATTGATTTGGTGACTGTTTGAGTGTCGCTGGTAGTCGTCAGGCCGATAGCTGTCCAACACACATCGTCAATTTGCAAAAGCCGAATGTCCCAATTCAGCTTCTGCTTATGCTGATAGTCGGTGAGCTCTTGACGCTGCGTGGGATCCAGTGGATAGCTGAATACCAGATAGACCTGATCCGGTGCCTCATACAAGACAAGGTAGATGAAGTCGATTTGGTACGGACTAATGACACCCTTACCCCATGTCAAACACTGGGTATTGTTGTGACTCGGTAATGTGGGCCAAATCAAAGGCATCACCGACGGCTCGTTGTTGCCAAGGGCCGGCATGGCCAAACACAGGAAGCAAAAGGCCAACAAAACAAAACGACACATGATGCCCCTCCTTGAGCGCTAGAAGTGATGAAAGAACTGGGACAATTGAGTAGTATATAGTAAATAAATAATTTGTAAAGAAAAAACAGGCTCGGATAATTCCGAGGCCTGCTTGTCTGGCCGACTCTGCTAAATACTTCACGCTTCCATCATGCGGACGAGACAAAGACGATTTTCATTGATCCGCCCAATAATCGACGGGGATTTGGCAAGCGCCTCCTCACTTCTTACTGCGCCCTCAATTCTATCTAGCTCTTGGCTAGTTAGCCGCCTTGCTGTGTAGCCAACCCCGCCGACACGACCATAAAAATCCAACAGCGAAGTTAGCACGCCATATCTCACATCCACGTTGAGCGTTTTGTCTTCTAGTTTTGCCAGAAGATAACTTATGTGAGTATCAGCCTCACGCTCAGTTCTGGCTCTACTAATTTCATTTTCTAACCTGCAAGCTTCCTCCTTTTTCTTGTCGCGATGTATTTGCCACCACATAGAAAAAGTTGCAACAAAAATGACCGAGCAGATTATCAGAATAGGAGTAAGGTAATGCATGGCAACGCCTCCAAATCATCACTCTCTTGGCCAGACACTTAAAGAACTAATTTAAGTATATACTCTCTTTACCCTGGCCTGTCAATGGTGTATTTTTAATTCGTTTTATCAAAATTTCACAACTAAAAAACATCCTGTTTTGGGATGTCTGGTGGTCGCAGGAGGACTCGAACCTCCGACCTCTACAATGTCAATGTAGCGCTCTAACCAGCTGAGCTATGCGACCCTATTTAATATATAAATACATGGCTGACCGACCAACTGGCTTATCAATTATTGTCGGCTGCCAACCCTCTATTGGCCAGACATAGGCAATCACCCGTGTACCCGGCTTTAATTCTTTGGCCAATTTATTTTTTAATTGATCATAAATACGCGGAATCAAAAAGAAATATACTACATCTGCCTCTTTCAAGTCAACCAGCCAAAAATCACGAAATTTTATCTGTGCCTTACTACCTGAAAATATTTTTCTGATATACGCACCAACAAATGGCAATATAGATACTTCCAAACCAATTGCCTTGGCACCCTGTTTGGCAGCCGCCATTACCAGTCGCCCGTCGCCGCAACCCAAATCATACACTACTTGTCCGGGCTTGATTTCTGCTAAACGCAAAAATCTTTCCACATCCTTTTGCCAGGTCGGCACCCAGCCAATACCACGAACCAGAGAATAGATGGTTGTAACGGCAATGGCTATAACTAATATTAACAACAAATAATACATAAATTATTCAATCATTTTCAAAAGTTCTTGTAGGACAATTGGCAGTTCTTTGGTGTTGTCTCGTTGGCCACTAAAATGTCCCTGTTTATGTTCTATAATTATTTTGGACCCCAACTTCTCGCGAAAATCATTTTGGTTTTCAAGTGGTACCCAAGGATCGTCGTCAGAAAAGATGGCCACACTTTTGCTTAGATGTTTTTTTATTTTATCAAAATCGATAGGCGCATCCAGCCACTCTTTGGCAACACTGCGAACCGTGTCGTCATCTTCTAGACCTACTAAACTTTTAAAAAAACCAGCCACAAAAACTGCCCCGCCAATTTTAGTATCCTTTGATAAATTTTCTAGATAACGCACAATAGCTTGGCAGCCCATACTATGCCCAACAAAATAAGTGTCTTGATCGGGGCCTTTTACAAAATCCCTTAGAGCCGAAACCCAATTTTTTATTCTTGGTTCATCGGCCTGAGGAAGTTGCGGAACAAAAACTTCAAAACCATGACTTTCTAACTGTCCTTTCAGCCAAGGAAACCACCCCTCTTCGGGATAACCGTCCCAACCATGAATTATGTATACTTTTTTTGACATGTCCTTAAATACTTGGTGCCGGGGAGAGGACTCGAACCTCCACACCCTTACGAGTACCAGCTCCTAAGGCTGGCGTGTCTACCAATTTCACCACCCCGGCATAAAACTATAAATTAAAACTTTTAAAAATACTGAACCACCCCACAATGACGCTGTTATTTATACTAAAAAATGAAAAAAAAGTCAAAGTAACCAAGCCCACACAAAAAACAAGAGGGGCACCGGCTGTGTTGCCGACGCCCCCTAGAAACGAGTCTTATAGCAGACTGTCTCTTGACGACCATAAACCACTAAGTAGTCACGGCCGTATTCGCTGACAATGGCGATTGTGCCCTTGTCCGCCTTTTCATAAATGCGGTCAAAGAAGTGTGGCTCAGTCATACGGCCAGTAAAGGCGTTAGGCAGACAGTTGCTGTCAGGCAGTGTGCTGGCAAAGCTTCGACCATCAGGAAAACGATCAAGTAGAGACCATGGCATTCGACCGGTAGCAGAGCGGAAATCCTTGATCGCTGGCTCAAGAAGCTGCGCCTGTGCTTCGGCTTTTTCTTGTTGTTGACCATCTTGATGTGCATCTTTAAAAGCCCTGGCAATCCACATAACCAAACCAACTACCACGACAAGGGCCACGATAAGCACCGCCGCCCTTACTGCGCCTTTTTTAATTTTGTGCATAATGCAATCACCTCCTTCAAGGTGAAATGTGAAGTACTCTATCCCGCCCTGAAATTATCATTTTGCTGACACTGTGTCAAACTGCGCCTTACTAAATATTGACAAAATAGCCCTCATATAATAATATAATGCGTTCTTCACTGTCCTTCGCATCCCAACAAAAAACCCGAAATAATCGGGGAGGTGAAAATCATGTCTTTCTGGCAATGGTTGGAAAAGCGGCTGGTCACGGCTGACGATCCTCTTCCTCGTGGCTCAGCAGTCATCATTGGTGTTGGCATCGATGTGTCATCTAATGGTCGCTCTGCCAGCCCCTACTCCAGAGCCGTGGCTCAGAAGAGTGCTCTGCTCTTCCGTCTCGGCTGCGCTCGCCGGATTATCTTCACGGGTGGCTATTTCAAGCCCGGTGTTAGTGGCGTCACCGAAGCCTGGGGTATGGCCAACTGCCTCTTCCTTTACAAGCCGACCATACCAAGAGACAGGGTGGGGCTGGAGATCTACGCCAACCGCACCTACCTGAACGCCGACTATACCTTACCCCTGCTTCGACCGGGTGAGAAAAGCGTGATCATTGTGGCCCAGCAGTGGCACGCTCGTCGTGTCCGTGCCACCTTCAAGAAACGCTGGGCTGGCTCAGGTATCGAAATCCGGGTCGTCAAGGCCTGGTCTAACTACGGTGGAGGAAGCCAGAAACGCCTCGACCACTTCTGGTCATTTTTCCTCTGGGATTCACTCGCCTTCGTTGTCAGCAAGCTGAAGGGCTACTGCTGACTCCTTGAGCTCCTTGCCCGCGCTACACACGCCGGATAAGGAGCTTATTTTATTTTTAAAAAATTTATTTTTTCTTTTTTAGCTTAGTAGTCAACACATAAAAAATACTTATTACTAAAAATCCCAGCAAGACAAATTTTAATATTTTTTTGGCTTGTGAGGATCCCTGATTGGCTTCCACCGTACTAGTGCTATTAGTGCTTGTTGAAATTTTTTCGCCCAAAACTTTTTGCTCCATTTGTAAATCACTTTTATCAAAAACATCCAGACGCACTACTTTTTCATCAAACTGCAATAAGCCACTAGCAATCACTTCAGTGCCTTTGTCTAGCTTTAAATCCTTGGTGTCAAACTTAAGACTCAGGCGCAAATTATATTCTTGATCAACATCATCAGCTAAATAAATATTTTTGCCATTTTTTTTGACCACTACTCCGCGCGCAATCACTAATTGCCCGTTATGTTCTTCATTGAGATCTGTGCTGTCTATAATCTCTGGCTTAACTATTTCCTGGTCACCTTCTAAAATACTTATTTCCTGATCACTGGCAATTTTTACTCTGGGCCAGGGATCAACTCTGGTAATTTTGCCAGATAAATAAATTGCGTCGCCTCTTTTATACTTGGCAAAATCTAAAGCACCGTAGACCTCAACTAAACGATTTTCATAATCTAACAAATATAATATTTTATTATTCTGGCCCCAAACCGTGGCTGTAATATTTCTATTTTCTCCTTTTTTATATTCCAAGTTTTCACTAGCCGCCTGGAGAGTGTTCGCAATGTTTGCTTGCTCCGGACTTGGGCTTTCACTAACAAACCATTCGTTATTGGCTAAGTCCCAAGCATAGGACTGACCCTCGGGGATTTTTTCATATTTTACTTCTTGCCAAACTTCATTCAATGGTGTAAGTAGGCGTACGCTGTCTATGGTGTTGTTCAAAGTAATTTGACTGGTATTTCTATCAATCACCAAAAAACTGCCAGCTGAAATAATCGTGCTAGTGGCAAAAACATACGACTTACTGCCACCCTCCTCATCGTCTAATTGCCAGCCAAGTAAATCAATGTTTTTGGCGCTGACGTTGTATAGTTCTATCCACTCACCATCATCATTGCCAACTGGATTGGGCAACAATTCGGTGATTAACAAATCTTCTGTTCTAAAATCTATGGACTTAACATCGGCTAACTTCAAGTCAACTGCTTTATTTTCCACAACAATATTTTTGGTGACTTCATTGCTTAGTCCAGTAGAATCAGTGACTTTTAATTTAACCAAATAATTACCCGCTTTTTCGTAGACGTGATTTTCTTTGGCCTCATCGCCATTTTGATTATCGCCAAAATCCCAAAAATACTTTAACTCCCCTTCTTCAGGATCGGTGGATTCAGCACCTGAAAAAATTATTTTTGTATTAGCAAAAAATTTATCACCTTCGATTTTTAGCACAGCTTGCGGCGCTTGATTCTCTGGCAAGACATTGGCCTGGCCAGGTGTAGGACTTGGCGTCCAAGCCAATGACCCATTTATCAAGGCCCAGCTCTTGCCCTCTGGCGCCGAAGCATCATAAACAGCGCTATCTAATATATTGTTGTCTGGCGAATAAACTTTCACACTATCACCGCCAGTGTTATTCAAAGATATTTTTGTTTGATTTTTGTAGAGTACCAAATACGAGTTGCCAGCCAAAAGCAAACCCTGCCCAATAGTATATTGTCCGGCCGAATTGTCCTGCACCTTGAAGCCAGACAGATCAACTGTGTTTTGTCCTTGATTAAATAATTCTATCCATTCAGCGTCGTCACTGCCCACTGGATTGGGCAACAACTCTGATATTTTTATTTGTGACCAATAATTAGTCGGCACTCTGGTGCCACTACTAACCGGCGCTTCGGGAGCTGGCGTCTCCGGCTCCTCATCAGCCGGTGGATCGTCACCATCGCCACCATCATCTGGCGGTAAAGGTGGTAGGTCTGTGCCTTGACTTTTCACTGCGCCCGGAGTGCCACCCAAGACAAAGCTCTCTTGCCAGTTACTCACTGCACTTTCTTGCGTCAAATTTATTTTTTCTAGTGTTTTGCCATTGCCACTTGCGCCCCAAGTAGAATCATAAATAGCGCTGATACTTTGAGTTTGACCGCCATCAAAACTCAAAGCAATGGTACTGCTAGAATTACCCAAGCTCATGACTGTGTCAAAAACCGCTAAGGCAAATCCCGGATGCTCAGTCAAAAAATTCTGCGCATCAGAGGCAATGATAAAATATTCGCTCACGGCAATAGTACTGGTGCCATTGACCAAATTCAAAATATGATTTGAGCCATCAAAAAAACGCCAAGTATCAGCACCCGACCCAGTTAAAACTTCTACGGCTTCTGAGCCACCATTGTAGACCTCAATCCACTCACGACCACTATCTGATCCATCCAAATCGTACATGATTTCAGAAATCACCAAGTCGCTACTCCCTGCTTGAATGGTCTGCGGACAAAGCAAAACAAATATTAAAATAACAAGCGCCCAAAGGGCGACCGCCCTTTGGGCGGAAATCGCTTTTCTTTTCATATTTAATTGTTAATTGTAATTATTGACTAAAAAAATTTATTTTTATCTAAAATAATTGTTAATTAATTCTTCTGTTTCTGTGCACTTTATAAATTCCGCATACCCCGGATCTTCTGGTTCTAGCATCCGCCCAGTACTACAAGCATCGGCCCATAATAAATAATCTTTATAAGCGTGCTTTGGCCCAATAATACCGGCATTACAAAAAGCTTCTGGTTGAACTGTTAAAAAACTCAAAAATTTTTCATTGCTCCAATGATAATAATTTGGAGTAATAATGGTCTTAATTCCCCCGGGCAAATCCAAACCCTTCATACTGCCACTCTCAGTGAGTTTTAAAAATTCATTAAACTCTTCATTGGGACAAGTCTTATCAAAAGATCTTTCTACTGGATTAGTTATTTCTTGATAGAGACTAAAATTTTCTATTTGTTTAATTATTGGGTTATTTTTTTTATTTGCTATAAAAAAATATAAGCCAACTAAAAACAATGGAATTAAAAATAAAATAATTAATAAATGCTTTTTATTTAATAAAAACATATTAAAAATCACCACATATCAATTAAACTCCAATTAGCATATTTGTCCTCTCTTGTCCACGGCCAATAAACTCGCTTCGTGGAAATGTCCACTAAATGAAGTCCGCCAGCACCAGAAAAAATATAATATTTGTCATTGTTTGACCAAAAACCATCTATAAACATGCCCTCATTGTTTGTAAATAATAAATAATCTTTATCACTATCTATATCCCATAAAATAAACCGACAAAAATCAGTATTGTCACATTTCTGCTTAATAGCAAAATGACCATTGCTAGAAAGATGAAAGCCCAAATTATCTTCTGTCTTCTTGTCTTCTATTGCTCCAGAGGCCAAATCTAGTTTGCGTAAAAATGTATCTACTTCGTATAAAATTTTATTACCCTGTTTGGCAACCGTAAAGTACGGCCATAAATTATCCACCAATTTATATTGAGTATTGCCATCATTCGTGACATATATAAAATCTTGCTGACCCTCCATGCCGCCCCGAACTAGGCCCATGATGTGAAAATCTACTTTGCCAAAGTCATCAATACTCCCTACAATTTGATCATCTTTTTTGGCAAATGTTATTTGTTTTTTTTCGCTAGTATTATTAGTCAAATCAAAAACCCAATAATACCTCCCTTCTTCTTTTCCTGTAAACAAAACCGTAAAGCGACCATTATTAGAAATGGAAAAGACCGGGTCGCCATCCTCTGGTGATAGCTTGTAAATTTCATTCTCACTGCGATTTAAGAGATTCCTAGCCAACAATGATCCATTTTTAATAAAATATAACAAATGTCTATCGGCATCCAACTCCACATCTGTTCGTTGATTAATGCTAACTTGATCAATTGTTTGACATTTATTATAAACGCATTGTTCCACCACAAAACCAACGGGGGTACTCCACAATCTGTAGTGTGGTTTCATAAATATTAGTTTTGTTCTGTCTTCAACTTTTTTTAAAAAAATAAAAGACCCACCAACTAAAATCAAACTTATTATCAAAATTATTATTTTTCTTTTCATATTTATAATTATAATATTATTGTAACATAAAATTAGTGCCGGACGGAGAGTGGGGACTCTCCGTCCGGACTTTCACGCATCACCCACCAATCACGTAGTAGCAGGTGTAAAGTGACACCTGGGACTCGAAGGTGGAAAAAGAAACGAAGCGTTCACGAACATAGTTCGTGGCAACCCAGTTGCTTTCGATGATGTTCATGCCAGCCGAACCAGTCGCCGTCACAATGAATGTGTGTGGTGTGACGCCCTTGGACGTTTTCCAGTTGGTTTGCACGATGCAACCAGGAAAAACCGTCCTGATGTTGCCTAGGGGCCTCAGATAGGGACTGCTGGCGAAATACCAGCCACTGGCATTCGGGAGTGTGCTGGGCAAGTTCACCACATTCCGCGAGGCAGCCAAGACAACGGCACGAGCCCAATCCTTGCAGTTCAGGCCAACGTAACGCCCGTTGTCCACCCACGCCCTCTCAATGATCGCCTGATTCCGCGTAGCCTGA
The DNA here is from genome assembly GCA_964540095.1 of uncultured Gammaproteobacteria bacterium. Taxonomy (GTDB): domain Bacteria; phylum Patescibacteriota; class Patescibacteriia; order UBA1558; family GWA2-36-10; genus CALMZN01. The sequence goes on from CAZILH010000001.1 coordinate 26,154, forward strand.
CTCAAGCCACGCCACCACGCCTTGTCGGCGGCAGTCGGAATCGCCTTATCCACCTGCCCACTGGGAACATCCGGGTTCTCTCCGCCCGGCTGAACACTCGTGGTCGGAGCCGTGACCATCGGCTCCTCCCCATCACAGCCCGCCATCCAGGACAGCAGGCCCAGGGCCAGCAGTACGCTGACCAGCAAACTCACTCTGCTCTTCATGACAAGTCCTCCAATGAAAAAGACCTAGGAACAAACACGCGTCTGACTCTTGAGGGTAGTGGCAAAAATAAACCTCCTTTGTTGTAAAGAACAAGTGCTCGCTCTTTTACCCTCACAAAAAATTGAGCCAGCTAAAAACTTTCGCTTTTCTTAGCTTGGACAAGGCCCGAAAGATACAGGCAAACTTTTTAGGCCTTGCTCCAAGATAAAAAAATATCTTAAAAAATTATGATAAATTAATTATCTTCTTCAATTTGAATTTCCTCGATATCAATTTCTTCTTCCTTGGCGTTTTCGTCGCCTTTGGATTCCTTCTTTTGACTGCCACCGAGCATGATCAGATCAGAAGCCACAATCTCGGTCATATATTTTTTGACCTTATTCTTGTCTTCCCAAGATCTGTTCTGCAGACGGCCTTCGATGAAAACTTTGGAGCCCTTTTTCAAATAGGCGGTGATTATTTCGGCCAAATGTCCCCAAGCCACTACGCGGTGAAACTCGGCTCGATTCTTTTTTTCCTTGGTTTTGGCATCGCGCCACACATAATTGGTGGCCAAGGTCATGGTGGCTACCGCTTGCCCGCTGGGCAAATTCTTGCTGATCGGATCTTTGGTAATGTTGCCGATCATACTAACCTTGTTTAGGTCCATATCGCTTTTCCTTTCTTTGCCTGCCGTTTTCCGACAGAATAATTATTAAAGTCAAACCAAAAACCCCTATTTAACCCATGCCAAAATAGGGGTAAGTGGATTGACAAAAATGATTATTTATTTTAGAATCTAAATTGAGGTTAACCATTCCTTCAGGGGATATGGCAATCTCAAAATCGCTTTTCTTAACAAAGTCCCGCCCATAAAGCGGGGTTTTGTTTTTTATATAAAATAAATAATCGTAAAAAATGTTATTAATCCAGGTGGATTTAGCAGAAAAATTTGTTTTATTGTTAAAAATATAAAACATATCTTGGCTTTTCTTATAGCCGTCTATAAAAACAATGACGGCTTACTCTGCCGTCATCTTAGCACTCGATATTTTGTTGTCAAGACCTATTATAAATATTTTCCCAAAAAACTGCGCCGATGCAGTGGGCATAAGCCGTGTTCTTTTATTAGGCGCAAATGCTCTTTGGTGCCATAGCCCTTATGTTGATCAAAATTATAGGCTGGAAATTCTTTGTGCCAATCAGTCATTAGTTGGTCACGAAACACTTTGGCAATAATTGAGGCGGCGGCAATTTCTTCATGCACACTTTCGCCGTGTTGGAAAAATTCAAGTTTAGTGTCTGGCCAATATTTTTTGGCTGCGCCCACATAGTCAGCTACAATATTTATTTCTCCATGATTGATGTTGATAATTTTTTTTAATAAATCATTAAGCGCTTCTTGCATGACCAAAATATTAACCATTTGAATACCGCGCTGATCAATGATCTGACTATCAATTATTTTAATACTAAACAAAAAATTTTCCACTATCAACTCACTTAAAGCTTCTCTTTTTTTCTGAGACAACAATTTGGAATCCCGAACTTGCTTTAAAATATTTTTTTGCTCTTCCGAACCCATAGAAAAAACTGCCGCCCCGACAATCGGCCCAGCTACCGGTCCCCTACCCACTTCGTCAATGCCAATTTTGTATTTAGCCATATTTATATATTATACTTTTTTGACATAAAAAAGAAATGCCAGCTATACTTCTTGTGATGCACCAGAACCTAACAAATAGGGAGGTGGTCATGGGACAACAACTCAAAGCCAAAATGGTGGTTTTTGAAAAACCGCAAATCGACGGTTTCGATTCAGAATGTTGGCTTGAGGGCATTTCAGTACTTACTCTTCCTCTCTTCTATTTTCTGGAACACGGGTGTGTCTTACCACAAGAAACCCAGCAAAACGATTGCTCCTACATACACCCCTACTTCCAGATCCGAGAGACAAGAATAGAAGAGAACTGCCCCGTTGATGAGGCAATGGAGGCAGAAGGCGAAGAGTTGGACATGTCTCTAGCTGACCGAGATGTTGATTGGAAAGAACATGATGCTTTGGAAAGGCAATTTGATCTTGAAAATGAAGCTGGAACAGATGGCTTTGTAATTATCACTTTGCCAAAATCAATCCTTTCCCTGACACCTTGGGATGCCCCCTGTGAAAACGAGGAAGAAATGCTGTGGGGCTTTGACCTCACTGCCAGCGACATCCCTCGCACACCCATAACCTGCCAATACAGCAGGTACTCCTAAAACACCCCGCGGACAATTCTGCGGGGTGTTCACTTTTTTATTAATTTTACTTGCTCATGGCTTCAGCTATCCGCTCAATAGCCAATACAAAAGCCGCTGTTCGATAATCTATTTTTTTCTCCTTGGCTATGTCAAAAACTTTTTGCCAAGCATTAATCATTTTGTCTTTGAGCTTGGTATTTACTTCTTCCTCACTCCAATATTGGTCAGCTTTGTTTTGCAACCACTCAAAATAAGAAACAGTCACGCCACCGGCATTAGCCAAAACATCAGGTATTAGCTCCACCCCTTTAGCAAACAATATTTCGTCGGCCTCGGGCGTAGTTGGGCCATTGCCCATTTCCAAAATCACCTTGGCCTTGATGCTTGGCGCATTGTCGGCTGTAATTTGATTTTCCAAAGCTGCTGGTACCAAAACATCAAGCTCTAAGGCAAAAAATTCTTCCAAAGAAATTTCTTTGGTGTTGGGCAAATCGTTCAATGATTGTTTATTTTTTTTGCGCTCCAAAATCTCTGGGATATTGAGCCCGCTTTCGCTGTAAATAACATTTTTAGAATCAGCCACAGCCACCACCTTGTAGCCCTGCTCAAATAGCGCCTTGGCTATACCACCACCCACATTACCAAGACCCTGTATGGCTACTGACATTTTTTGTTCTTCCCAAGATCTTTTATTGACTAAATCATTCAAGACTATCATCCCGCCACTAGCCGTGGCCTGATCTCTGCCCTTAGAACCACCCATATCCAGTGGCTTACCAGTGACCACTCCCAGTTGTTTTTCACCAACTAATTTTGAATATTCGTCAGCCATCCAAGCCATTGTTTGAGGGTTGGTGTAAACATCTGGCGCTGGGATGTCTTTGTCTGGCCCAATCACATCCTGAAAAGCCCGAACCCAAGCGCGAGAAATTTTTTCCAATTCATTGACGCTCAATGACTTGGTGTCTATCACTACTCCGCCCTTGGCTCCGCCCATAGGTATATCAACTACGGCTGTTTTGATGCTCATCCAAAAAGCCAAGGCCTTGACCTCATTGATATCGACTTGCGAATGAAAACGAATACCTCCTTTGTATGGACCACGAGCGTTGTTGTACTGCACACGATAACCCTCATATATTTCCAAAGTGTTGTCGTCTTTTTTTATGGCCAAATTAGCCGTGATTATTTTATCGGGCACGCTTAGTTTTTTCAATATTTCCGGACTCAATTTAATTATAGCAGCTGCTTTTGTCAGCTGTTGTAAAGCATTATCAAATGGATTCATTTTTTTGGTTTATTTACTCCAGTCCGGACCAGAGACCTGGCCTTTCTGAAGATATTTATAAGCTTGTAAGGCGGCTTTGGCTCCTTCGCCAGCCGAGATAACCACCTGTTTGTAGGCAATCTGAGAAATGTCGCCAGCCGCAAATATGCCCGGCACATTGGTTTCACAATCAGCGTTGATTCTGATCTCGTGCAATTCGGTCAGGTCCAGTAGATCTTTGACCCAATCGGTTTTGGCGATATGACCAATTTCCACAAATACGCCATCAACTTTTATTTCTTTGCTTTCATTTTTTGATTCGTAGACCAAGCTTTCTACTTTTGCACTGCCTTTTATTTCTTTAGTGACAGCTTCGAATATTATTTCTACTTTAGGGTCGCGACTTACCCGCTGAATCAAGACATCCTCACCTTTTAGTTTTGGCTGGCGCACCAAAAGATAAACCTTGGCTACAATTTTACTCAAGTATTCAGCCGCATCCATGGCGGAATTTCCTCCACCAACTACGACCACTGTTTTGCCTTTGTATAGCGGGCCATCGCAAGTAGCACAATAAGCCACTCCTCGACCAGCCAGCTCTTTTTCACCAGGCACATCTAGATTCCTGGGGGTCAGGCCAAAGGCCATAATTATTGCTTTGGTTTCTAGTTGTTTCCCGTCGGCTAGTTGTAATACGAAGTTGTCATCTTTTTTTTCCACACCAACTACTTCACTCAAAACCAATTCTGCCCCACTCTTTTCGGCCTGCGTTAGCATTTTTTGACCCAAAGTCGGTCCATCAATTTCCTCATAGCCGGGATAATTTTCAATGCTGTTGGTCAAAGCCATCTGACCGCCAACGTCCATGGAAACAATCAGGGTCTTGAGAGCTCTCCGCGCCGCATAAATAGCCGCGGTCAGCCCAGCTGGTCCGCCACCAACAACCACCAGATCGTATTTGTTGTCCGTCATAAAAAATTATAGTTGTTTATTAATTTTTTCTAACAAAACATTTTTGGACTGCATGCCCACCATGTCCTCTACTACTTTTCCGTTCTTAAAAATTTTTAAAGCCGGTATGGACATTATTTCAAATTCTTGGGACTTAAGTTGGTTTTCTTCGACATTAAGCTTGGCGATTTTTATATTGCTTTTGTCTTTGAACTCTTCGGCCAACTGATCAATGATTGGTCCTTGCATTTTGCAAGGCATACACCACGAGGCCCAAAAATCTACCAAGGCCACTCCCTCAAATTTTTTTATTTCTTGATCAAAATTTTGATCGTTTAATTCTAGCGCCATAAATTTAAAAATTAATTATTAACTGGTCTTAAATAATATTTCTATTAATTTATTTAATTCTTTTTTCTTGTTTTTGCTTCCTGACTGATAACAGCCGTTCACCTTGTCAGTGATCAGTAAGCGCGTGACTGAGTCCAGCGAAGCGCGCGCGGCCATAACAACTCGCACCACTTCTTCCACTTCTCTTTTTTCGCCGTACATTTTTTCAATCGCGCGAATCTGACCCTCAATACGATGAAGTTGGGAATATATTTTTTGTGGATGACAAACTTGTTTGCTCATATACCCTCTAGGGGTATTATAGCAAGGGCATAAAAATACGTCAAGTGGTGGGGTGCTGGTGACTAGTTATACTTCTCGACTCTCTCTCGACGAGCTCGAGATCGCTCGAAGAAATAAGCTTTTGTTCGAGTAAGGTTATGCAAAGCATAACTGCATCGAGAACTACGTATGTTCAGAACTTCTCGACTCCACCTTTCGGTGTCGCTCGAAGAAATGTGCTCTCTCAAATATTTGACAATAATCCTAATAGGTGATATAATATAGTGTTTCCATAACCCGGGAGGTTCTTTCTATGACAGACCGCAAGGGTCCTTCGCCCGTAAGTGCGCTCTGCATCTGGGTGGCGTATCTGGCGGCAATCGCACTCGAGTCCCTGCTTCTCTGCCATACTTGGTGGCAGGTCGCGGCGCTGGTGGTAATCGGGGTCGTGGTGTTCCTGATCATTATGGTTCCAGCTGGCGTGCTCAACATCAAGCGCTATGCCTCAGTACACATCCTTCTCATCGCCATCCTCGTCCTTTCTGCCCTCGTCTACAAGGCCCTCTACAAAACCATCTTCGGGTGACAACACATCACCCAGAATGGAGATTGAGCCCCGCGGTACACACGCTGCGGGGCCTTAATTTTGTTTAATTTTAATAATAAATTGGCTAACCCAGTTAGAAATTTACCTTAGTTTGCATATTAGATGAACTTATCGGCAACTAAGTGACAATTTTACTAATAATGTAACGTGAAATACTCAAAATAATTTCTAACTGGGCTAATATTAGCCAAATATATTGCTTCTGTAAAGAAACGATAATAAATACTGGCCTTGACAAATACTGATAAATAATATATTATTTTATGTTATTTTAAGTACTTTAAATTACTTGCAAAAACGCGGTAGTCATAGCCAAAAACGGCTTAAAAATAGGCCTTTTCTGGCTATGACTACCAATTCCGGTGGTCCGCTGGCGCCAAATGGCACATGTGCCAAAAAAAGGAGTGAAGACATGTCTTCATATTCCGAGGGCCAAGTCCACCAGCTAGTGGACAAGCTGGAGGCCGCCGGCTACACCGCCGACGACATTACCAAGCTTGGGCAGTCCAAGCACCTGCTCGAGATCAGGGATGTCTTGAACGACCGTGCTGTCATCAGCTACCCCAAGCACCTCATCGACTGCGACGCCTTGCCCTTCACCCCCAACGGCTGGGAAGTCGTCGAGCACAAGCAGGGTGGTCAGTTAGAGTGGAACCCCGCGCGGGTGAAGCTCTATCTGGCCAAGAGTCAGAAGCCCGGCAAGCTCGTCGAGGGCAGCAAGCTCCGCAATGAGCTGGAAGGCCAGATGGTCTTGAATGCCAACCTTCTCGACTACCTGCTGAAGAACCCTGAACTCATCCCCGACGAGTGGAAGAGAAAGGGAATTTTCTTCTGGGGCACAATCTACCGTTACTCGCTCGACGGCCTGTGTGTCCGCTACCTCTACTGGGACGGCAGCAGGTGGTACTGGAGCTACCGCTGGCTCTACGACAGCTTCTATTCCAACGATCTGGCTGCAGTGTCTGCAAGTATCTAGGTCCCTTGGACTTTGGATCTCGGGATCTCCTTTGATCCTTGGACCCCAGTCCTCTGGACACACACAGAAGCCTCGTACTCCCATTGCGGATGCGGGGCTTCTTCTTTTTTTAAATAAAAAAACCGATAACATCGGCCCGTCTAAGTAAATTAAAATTGATTAAAAATATAATCAAAATATGGTGTCCTTGAGAGGAATCGAACCTCTATTTAGGCCTTAGGAGAGCCTTGTTCTATCCATTGAACTACAAGGACCAACGTTTTGTCCCTAATCTTAGCTAAAGTTTTGAGTCGTAATATATTATTGAAGCATTTTGGTCAAAAACTGCGTGCGACTCTCGATCATATAAACCGCTAAATAAATTACCAAGATTGCTCCAACAATGATTCCCAATCTTTTTAACTCTACTTTGATATTTTCATCAGTCATAATGGTGTTTATTAATTAATGCCGTGTAATTTTAGTATATACGGCTGTTTTTGTCCACAATCTTTTGTTTCTTTGACAATTTTGACTCCTTAAACTAAAATTAAGGTCGTTAATTTATAATAAAAAAATAATATGTTTGGCAAAAAAGAAACCGTAGTAAGCACAAAAAATATTGAAACAATAATCGGCCCTTCAGTGCGAGTTGAGGGTAATTTTGCTGGCGAAGGCGACCTAATTATTGAGGGTATGCTGGTCGGCACCTTAAACACCAAGAATAACCTCAAAATCGGCTCTAGCGCCGTAGTAGAGGCCACCGTCAAAGCCAATAACGCCTTTATTGCCGGTCGCGTAAAGGGCAACATCGCTATCAAGGGACGTCTAGAAATCACTGGCTCGGCTGTAATTGTTGGCGACATCAAAGCCGCGATTCTGTCCATAGAAAGCGGTGCCTTGATCCAGGGAAATGTAGCCATGCCTCTTAGTGAGCCAAAACATGACGAGCATCGCGCTAACCCCAAAAAAGAAGTAAAGCGAACTGAAAATGAGTTGCCAGAAGAAAAACTTTTGGAATCATAAATTTTGTTATGTATCTTTACATATACGATTCATTTTTAAGTGACAAAAAATATTCTGATCTCTTGGTCCAAATTGAAAAACGCGTCACTGATTTGGGCATCAAAGGAAGAATTGCGCGTCTTTCGATTCTAAAAAACATGAAAGAGTTGATCACCGACGGCATCAAGTCCGGAGTTCAGACCGTGGTGGTCATTGGCAATGTCCAAACTTTTGCCAAAGTTATTAATATTGTGGCTGGCTTGGAGGTGGTGCTAGGTTTGATACCAGTAGAGAACGACAACAAGATTGCCAAGATGCTGGGCATACCACCAAAACTTTTGGCTTGCGATGTTATTGCTTCGCGCATTATAAAAAAAATTGATCTGGGGCTAATCAATGGTCATTTTTTTGTGGGGCAAGCGGAAATCAATGACGCCAATGTTTTGATTGAGTATGACGGCTACAACGTGCGACCAACTACGGCCAACAACAATATTACTGTCTATAATTTTGCCGATAAATCAACAATACCAAATTCAACACCAGTTGATGGCATCCTTGAGGTGGTAATCACACCAATGAAGTCCGGGGTCTTTGGCAAAAAAAATATTACTGGCACTATTTTACCTTTTTCCAAAATAAAAATAAGTACTGATGGCGAGGAGCAGGTCTCTATCTTGACTGACGAACAAGTGATTATGAAAACTCCAGCCGAGATAAGTGTGGCACCTCAAAAACTCCGGGTGATAGTGGGTCCGGAAAGATGCTTTGAATAAAATCTAATTGAAGATGTACAAAAAAACCGCCTAAGTTGAGGCGGTCTTTTTTTTGAAACCCAGCACCATATATTGCTGGAGTATTGAGAAAAGTGTAGTAAATAGCCAATAAAGCGTCAAACCAGCGGGCAAGTTGCCACCAATGACAATCGTAAAAATCGGCATAAAATAAATCATTTGGTTGGTCATCATTTTGGACATGCCGGTTTGCTGTGATTTGCCCATCAACATCTTGGACTGCCAGAATTGAGCCGCGCCAGCCAATATAGCGATAATCCAATTCTTGCTGGCCAAATTTATAAAACCAAAGGCAATTATGTTTAGCTGTCCGGGATTCTGGACAAAAGAATATAGCAGGTCGCCGTTACCATTGTCTTTGGTCAAGCCGTTTAAGAAGACCTGGTAGAGGGCAATCAAAAATGGTAATTGGATTAGCGTTGGCAAGCAAGAAGAAAATGGATTTATTTTTCTTTCTTTGTAGAGAGCCATGAGCTCGGGCGCCATCTTTTCCTTGTCGTCTTTGTATTTTTCTTTGATCTTTTCTATTTCCGGCTGAATAGTTTGCAATTCTTTTTGGGACTTGATGGCTTTTTTGGAAAAGGGATACAAAATCAATCTAATGATCAGGGTTATTAGAATAATAGCCACACCCAAATCGTGACCAGGGACCAGGTTGTATAAAAAAATTAATAAGTTGTAAATTGGCTGATAAAAAATTGTAGTAAACATATTATTTTATTGGATCAATTCCACCCTTTGACCAAGGATTACAGCGCAGTATGCGCCAAAGTGATAAATAAATTCCTTTTATGGTTCCGTGTTTTTCAAATGCTTGTCGACTGTATTCTGAACAATGCGGATGAAAGCGACAAAAACCATGAGGGAAAAATATTTTTAACCACCCTTGGTCTGGTGAAAGTGTTTTTTGATAAATTTTAATTAAAAAAATAAATATACTAGCCAACAATCGGTCGATTGTCTTTATTACTTTTAACATTACTTTCAATATACAGGCGCGTTGTTTTTAAAGCAAATTGGAATTGTTTCTGCAGATCTCGCAGAGTAAGCTCAGCACAACTTTTTTTGGCTATAAATAAGAGATCCACGCCGGTCTTAATTTTGGTCAGCTCTGGTCTGATGGCTTCCCGCATACGACGCTTGGTTTTGTTTCTGATAACAGCCCGTTTATCTACCTTGGTAGAAACCACAAAACCCAGACGCAGTAGGTTTTGGTTATTATATTGATATTTTAGCGTTAATTGGGGTAAAAAAAAAGTTTTGCCCCCTCGGACCAAGTTTTTGATATCCTTATCTGCGTGTAGCCTAAATTTTTTAGGCAACATAATTTAGAGACTTATTTTCTTTCGGCCCCTAGCTTTTCGTCTTTTTAAGACCTTGCGACCATCTTTGGTGGCCATGCGCTTCATAAAGCCGTGTTTTCTGGCTCTTTTTCTTTTCTTTGGTTGGTATGTCCTTTTTGTTGCCATATAAAATTAAATTACCTAAATAAAATAACATATTTACTTAATTTAATCAAGGGGAGCCCTTGGCTCAGCTATACCCACATTTTATTAACAATTTATACACTTTCAATCTTATTTGAGCATTTAAAAATATGTGGTATATTTACTGCAGTTTGTAAAAACATGGATAATTACGAAAAAATTTGGCAAAGTGTCCTTGGTCAACTGGAATTGTTGATCAGTAGGGCTAATTTTACCACCTGGTTCAAAAATACTTTTTTGGCCGAGTTTGATAACCAGCAAGTTGTGGTTGGGGTGCCCAATTCCTTTACCAAGGTTTGGTTAGAAAAAAAATACCACGACCATATTACTAAAGCCCTAGAAGACACCTTATCAAAAAGTAATCTACAAGTTATCTACAGGGTCGAAAATAGAGAAAATTTAGCTAATATTAGCAAAAATGTTGAGATTGTTGATAAGCCAATTGAGGAGCTTGTGCACAGTCCAAGTCCACAGCCAAAAACAAGCAATAAGTATGGTTTAAACCAAAATTATACCTTTAATTCCTTTGTTGTTGGTCCAGGTAATGAGCTGGCCCAGGCAGCGGCCATGGCCGCCGCCCAAAAACCAGGGGAAATGTATAATCCTTTGTTTATATATGGTGGCGTTGGTTTGGGCAAAACTCACCTAGCTCAGGCCGTTGGCAACTATATTTTGGCTAAAAATCCACAAAAAAAGGTGCTTTATATAAACAGTGAGAAATTCACCAATGACTTTATTTTTGCCATAAAAAGGGGTCAAACAGACGAATTTAAGAACATTTATCGCAATGTAGACGTCTTATTAATAGACGATATTCAGTTTATTGCCGGAAAAGAGCAGACACAAGAGGAGTTTTTTCATACTTTCAATGCTCTACACCAAAATAATAAGCAAATTGTACTTTCTTCTGATCGGCCACCAAAAGCGCTTGGCGGTGTGGAAAATAGACTAATTTCCCGCTTTGAGTGGGGTATGATTGCTGATATTTCTTTCCCAGACCTAGAAACTAGAGTGGCTATTTTGGAAATAAAATGCCAACAAAAAAATTATCATTTAGAAAAAGCTTTGACCCAGCTAGTGGCCGAAAGCATTCAAGAAAATATTCGTGAGCTAGAAGGAGCGCTAAACAGGATTATTGCTTTTCACCAACTGAACAATACGCGACCATCTTTAGAAAGTGTGCGCTCATTGTTGGGCGGTATTTCCGCTAATCCAAAAAAAGCCGGACTAACCACTAAAAAATTATTAAAAACTGTTATTGAATTTTTTGATATCAGCATGGACGAGTTGCTTGGTGCTAGTCGCAAAAAAGAATTGGTCATGCCCCGACAAATTGCCATGTACTTGATGCGCGAGCAACTGAAATCATCTTTCCCAAACATTGGACACGAGATTGGCAGTCGCGATCACACCACGGCCATGCATGCTTGTGTAAAAATATCTGAATTAGTGGCGACCGATGAGCGCGTAAAAAACGACATTGCTGTGCTCAAACAAAAGCTCTATGAATAAACTGTTGATTAGTTAGAGCGAAGCTGTGGGCATCTCTTTAAAAATAATTTTTTTCTAAAACTAAAACCAAAATTTCTTTTTTCTACACAGAGTTATCAGGTGGTGGTGCACAAGGAGAGTTGATAAATAATTGCAAAATCACTGAACAAATACTTTATACAGCGCTAACTTATCAACATATGCACCGTGCCTACTACGGCTATATAATATATATATAAATTAATAATAAGTATATGAAAATCATTTGTACGCAAGAAAATTTAAATTATGGATTGGGGTTGGTCTCACATATTGCCAATAAAAACAGTAATTTACCCATATTAAACAACGTTTTGATAAAAGCCGAGAAAGAAGGCATTACTTTAATAACCACTGACCTAGAGATTGGTGTAAAGGTTTTTGTACGCAGTAAAGTAGAGGAGGAGGGCGCCTTTACTGTGGATGCCAAACTATTAAACAGCTTTATTAATTTATTGCCAAAAGAAAATATTATCCTGACCCTGGGCGAGGACAATAGCTTGGAAGTGAAAAGCAAAAATCAAGACACGGCCATTCGCGGTATGGAAGCTGAGGATTTTCCCCTTATACCAGAAATCTCCAAAGACAACGAAATTGAGGTTTCGTCCTTGGACCTTAAAAAAAGTTTGAGCCAAGTAATATTTGCCGCCTCACTAGACAACACTAGGGTGGAAATAAATGCGGTTAATTTTAATTTCAAAGGAGAACAATTGACCTTGGCCGCTACCGATAGCTATCGTCTGGCTGAAAAGAAAATAAAAATTGCCAACCAGAGCAAAGAAAGCAATTTGATAATCCCCCTAAAAACCCTCCAAGAATTACTGCGCATTTTAAATGAAAATTCGGAAAAAAGTTTAAAAATATATTTTAATGAAAATCAAATAATGTTTTCACTGGATGGTGTGGAGTTGGTCTCGCGGGTGATTGATGGCAACTATCCGGACTACAAGCAAATTATTCCTGATAAATTTAACACCAACATCAAGTGTGATGCCGATAAATTGTTGCCAGCCATAAAAGCGGTGTCGCTTTTTTGTAAGCAGGGGATTAATGATATTCGGGTTAGTTTTGATAATGCCACTAACGAAATTGTTATTACCACCGCCTCATCGCACGCCGGCAAAAGCTTAGCCAAGGTGCCAGCCGAAATAAAAGGAGAAAATAACGACATTATTTTTAACTACCGCTACATTATAGACGGACTAAATAATATTGATCAAAAAGAGGTGTTTATTAATATAAACAACAACACCTCCCCAGGACTAATAGGGCCAGTGGGTCAGGAGGACTATATTTATTTGGTTATGCCCATTAGGCAATAGCTTGTGGAAATGTTTTTTGGCAAATTATTATAAATTTGCTATAATATATGGACACTCGAAAATCCCTGCGTCGAACAGGAGTTTCTCGGGCGCTATAGAGATATGTAATTTCAGAAATGAAGCAAAAAACATCCGTGCGCGATCTAGGGTGTTTTTTGTTTAAAAAAAATTCCCCCGCCCCTGGACTGTGGTCCGGGTGGGGCGGGGGTAAGAAGCGGCATGAGCCCGCTACTTCTTGGGCTTGGTTCTGGCCTTGGCCTTGGTCAGGGCCAAGGCAAAGCGCTGGAAGGCGCGCTTGACCTGGCGCTCGTAGACCAGGCCATAACGCTTGGCCAGGCGCCGGCCTTCGCGCTCCAGAGCACGATCATCACTTCTGAGTTGCATCCACACCTCGTGGAGGTGTGAGGTCTGCGCTGGCTTGATGCGGAAATCAACGTGCCGACGGCGCTTTCCACTGCCACGGTGGCGGGGTTGCTGGGCCAGCCGTTTGCGTAGCTTGCCCTGCCTGGAGCGCAAGCCACGGACCTCTTGCCGTAGACGAGAACACTGGGCCGACTGGCGCTTGTTGGCGGCCTCCAGGCGTGAGACCCTGGCCCGAGACATTGCCAGGTCAGCGGCCAGGTCTTTGAGCGCCTTTTTCACTAGACGCTCAAAGCGCGTTTGCTCAGCAGCGGCCGAGCGGCGCAGACCGGCTAGGGTTTGTTTTCGACGAGTCACGTAAGGACCCTCCTGGTGTTGGGGTGGAACAGCGGCTGAATTGCCGAACATTATCTTATACACCATAATCACGTTTTTGTCAATAGTAAATTGCCCAGATATTTTAAATTTGTTATTATAAGGGCATGATAGCTTATTTAAAAGGAAGTGTATTAAAAAAAGACCAAAAAGCCACCATAATAAACGTTAATGGTGTTGGTTATGAGGTTTTTTTAAAAAACAAAGACATTGCCAACCTCCAGGTTAACGAATTTGTGGAGTTTTTTATTCATTCTTATATAAAAGAAGACGCCCTAGATCTTTACGGTTTTGTTAATCCCGAAGAACTGGTTTTTTTCAAACAACTACTTCAGGTGTCTGGTATTGGTCCTAGGACGGCCATGAGTGTTATGTCTTTAGCCGAAGTGCTAGATTTGAAGCGAGCCATCACCAGTGGCAACCCCAGCTTCTTGCAACAGGTCTCTGGTATTGGCAAAAAAACAGCTGAGCGCCTAGTGGTGGAGCTGAAAGAAAAATTTATTGACGAGGTGTCAGCCGATGGCGCTCTTATCAACACTGATCAACAAGTAATATCAGCCCTGGTTTCCTTGGGATACAAAGAGCGCGAGGTCATGGAAATGACCAGGGGCTTAGAACTTGAGGGCGACTTGTCAGACAAAATAAAACAGGTCTTAAAAAATACCAAAAAATAATTATGAACATAGTTGTTGACCAAGAAAAAAACTATGATAATTTGTTGTCTCGAAATTTTATTTCGGGCAACTTTTTGCAGAGTAGTGTTTGGAAAGATTTTTTAAAAAAGCAGAATAAAAAATATTGGCCACTGATCGCCACCGATGAGGGTGTTGTTTTGGCTTTGTGCTTGGTATATGAGACCGACTTGCCCTTGGGCTTGAGTTATTTGACAGCACCAAAGGGTCCAATCTTTTTAAAAAAAATCAGCGCCGAAAAAAAACAAGAATTAAGCAAATTACTTTTGTCAAAGGCCAGAGACATTTGCTTGTCTACAAAAAAAAGAGAAGAAATATTTTTTCGCCTAGAGCCAAATACCGAAATCAAAATTCCTAAATTAAGAAAAAGCAAGGACATTCACCCGCGCGATACTTGGATTTTGGACTTGCAACAGAGTGAAGAAGAAATTTTGAGTAAGATGCGCCCTAAGACCAGATACAACATTGCCTTAGCCAAAAAAAATGGCGTGCAAATAAAATTTAGTCGAGAAAAAAGTGATCTTAAAGAATTTTTGCGCTTAATAAAACTAACCGCCACTCGCAATCAGATCTCTATGCACGGTGACGAGTACTATAAACTGCTGTGGGAAACGTTAGTGGATAATCGCGCTGGTATTTTGGCTGTAGCCGAATATCGTGGTCAGGTAATTGCCGCCAACCTTTTGGTAAATTTTGGCCAGAGCTGTACTTATTTGCACGGCGGTTCAGATTATGAACATCGACACTTGATGGCCCCCCATCTTTTGCAGTGGGAAAGTATTAGGCAAGCCCAGGCCGCCGGTTTCTTGGTTTATGATTTTTGGGGCATTGCGCCCAAGGATAATAGCCACCCTCGCTGGGAGGGCATTACGCGCTTTAAGAAGGGCTTTGGTGGGCAACGTGTAGTTTCGTGTGGGGCTTATGATTTTATTTATCACCCCACCTGGTATCAGGTTTATTATCTCGGTCGAAAGCTAGTTAATAAAGTAAGAAATTTACGATGATCAAAAAAGTTTTGATTTCAGCGGCCGGTCGTGGCACCCGCATGCTTGATTTGGGTAAAGACAAGCCCAAACATTTAATCGAGGTTAATAACAAGCCCTTTTTGTATTATTTACTAAGTAATTTAAAAAAAGCTGGTTTTACCGACATAACCATGGTAGTTGGCTACAAAAAAGAATTTATGGAAAAATTTTTTAGCCAGCACCAGGATGAGTTCAACATCACCTTAGTAAATCAGTTTGAAATTTTGGGAGACCAGCGCTATGGCACAGCTTGCCCACTAGAGTGTGTTCGCCAGCTAATGAGTGGTGACAACTTTTTATCAGTGAACGGGGATAACATTTATGCTGTGGAAGATTTGGCCAACTTAAATACAGATGATGGTTTTTCTTATGTGGCTGGCTTCCCACACCCTGAGCCACAAAATTATGGCGTCTTACAAGTAGATGAAAATGGTCTGCTAAAAAATATTGTTGAAAAACCAAAAAAGTTTGTTGGCAACCTCATCAACACTGGCCTTTACAAATTCAGCCCAGAGGTGTTTAGTTATTTAGACAGAATTGGTTTGTCACCGCGCGGTGAGTATGAGCTGACCGACGTCGTCAATTTGATGGCCAAAGATAGCAAAGTCAAAGCGATGAGTGTTAAGGGAATTTGGTTGGATTTTGGAAAACCGGCGGATATACCAAAGGTGGAAAACTATTTAAATGGGCATGATTAAAAAAATAATAAAAAAATTAATCGGAAAAAAAATATTATCACGCTATCATTATTTTTTGGCGCGAACCGCTTCTTTTGTCTATGGATCGCCCAGTGAAAAAATGATTGTCATTGGCGTGACCGGCACCAACGGCAAAACCACTACCGTCAACATTATTTCCCAATACCTAGATTGCCTGCAAAAGAAAAATGGCCTAGCTTCAACCGTGAATTTCAAGGTTAACGACAAAAAGTGGCTCAACAAAAAAAAGATGACCATGCTTGGTCGTTTTCAAACTCAAAGATTACTTAGGCAGATGTTAAAAGCTGGTTGCGAATATGCCATTATTGAAACATCTTCGCAGGGTATTGAACAACACCGTCAGATTGGTATCAATTACGACGTGTTGCTTTTTACTAATTTAAGTCCGGAGCACATTGAGGCGCACGGTAGCTTTGAAAACTATCGGGCAGCCAAAGAAAAACTTTTTGCAGAGTTTGGTTCCTTGCCAAAGAAAAATATCAATGGCCAGGAAATAAAAAAAATTATAATTAGCAACATTGATGATCCAGAAACAGCGCGCTTGAAAAAACACCAGGTTGATAAATTTTTAACTTACGGATTTGAAAATAGCAGCGACTACCAAGGGACGGATTTGCAGGCCGGAGAGGGGAGAGTTTCATTCAAGTTAAGTGGCCAAGAAATTAGCGCTAAATATTTAGGCAAGTTCAATGCTTATAATATTTTGGCCGCCCTGGCTTGTTTGGATGCTTTGGGGCTAGACACTAAGCAGGCAATTTCTTGCGGTTTGCGCAACATACCCGGTCGCCAAGAATGGATTAAATTGGGGCAAAACTTTAAAATAATGGTTGATTATGCCCCAGAGCCAGAGAGCTTGACACAGCTTTATGAGGCCATAAAAGAAGTAAACAGAAATAAGCTCATTCATGTTTTGGGCTCTTGTGGCGGTGGTCGTGATCAAGCCAGGCGCCCGATTTTGGGTAAAATGGCCGGCAAAATGGCTGATTTGGTGATAGTAACCAACGAAGACCCCTATGACGACGATCCACAAATGATCATTGATAATGTGGCGCAAGGAGCATTGGAGGCCGGAAAAGAACTTGATAAAACCCTATTAAAATACCTTGATCGCCGAAAAGCCATCAAAAAAGCACTGTCTGAGGCCAAAGAGAATGATTTTGTTTTGATAACTGGTAAGGGCGCCGAACAATTTATTTGTGTGGCCAACGAAAAAAAGATACCCTGGGACGATAGAATGGTTGTCAAAGAAGAGTTACAAAATCTTAATTTATCAACAAAATAGGGGTTTTTTAGTAAAATAAAGTTTTTTAAAGTAGGTGGCAATGCTTGCACCGCCAGGCGCAAGGCGCCTGGCGGTGTGGATAAGGTGTGTGCAAAGAGTGGTTTTTGTGGATATTTTAGCAAAAATTCATTAAAATTTGACAAACATAAAAAATTGTATATATAGTATTTTTGGCCAATATTGGCGATTTGTTTATAAAAAAAATATTTAAAGCAAAAAAATGGGTCAAATCCTTGACACGGACCCTAAATTTTGTTATCATCCAGACATGAATTTTTTCGCGACTAATATAGATTAGTCAATTTGTAATCAAAGACTGACCCAAAATATATGGGTGAGCTTCTTTTTTTATGCTACAAAATAAGCAATTTTGTGACGCTTAGCTAAATATTTATTACTAAATATAAAGGTTTATGTCTCAAACCAAGCTTGCGACCTCTCGTAAATATTTCACACCCCTGCGCGAGGCAATTCCCTTGCCCGACTTAATAGAAATCCAAAAAAAATCGTATCATTGGTTTTTTCAGGATGGCTTAAAAGAATTATTTGATGAGATTTCGCCCATTAAAGATTTTATTGGCCGAGATTTAGAATTATTCTTTTTAGAATATTATTTGGATGAGCCAAAGTTTGACGAGGTGACTGCCAAAAGTAAAAACCTTACTTTTGAGGCGCCACTGAGAGTCAATGTCCGCTTATCAAACAAACGCACCAACGAAGTCAAGGAGCAGGAGATTTATCTGGGAGATTTTCCTCTGATGACTGATCGCGGTACTTTCATAGTCAATGGCGTGGAAAGAGTGGTGGTCTCACAATTGATTCGCAGTGCTGGAGTTTTCTTTTCCTCAGAAGTACATCGTGGTCGTCGTTACTATGGCGCCAAAATTATTCCTAATCGTGGAGCTTGGTTGGAAATAGAAACTGATGCCAGCAATGTAATCTATGTAAAAATCGATCGCAAGCGCAAGGTGCCCGTCACTTCACTGCTTCGGGCCTTTGGTGTTTCTAGCGACGAAGAGATATTAAAATTATTTTCTGATGTTGATACCCACCCTGAGGTGAAGTTTATCAAAGCAACTATTGCCAAAGATATTGCTCACAATGAAGCTGATGGTTTGCGGGAAGTATATCGTCGCATCAGACCAGGCGATCTAGCCACGGTTGATAATGCGCGTAGTTTGATCCGCTCTATATTTTTTAATTTTGATCGTTATGATTTTGGGCGCGTGGGTCGCTACAAAATAAACGCGCGTTTTAGTTTGGATATTCCCAACAACAAAGAAACTAGAGTATTGCGCGTGGAGGATTTGGTTTTGGTCATTAAAGAAATTATTAGACTGAATCTTACTCAAGACGAAGCCGACGATATTGATCACTTGGGTAATAGACGCGTCAGAGCAGTTGGTGAGTTGGTGCAAAATAGATTCAGGATTGGTTTGGCTCGCATGGAGCGCATTGTCAAGGATCGCATGAGCACCCTGGATATCAATAATTTGACGCCTAGCCAATTGATTAATGCGCGGCCGGTTATTGGTGTTATTAAGGAGTTTTTTATGAGCTCCCAACTTTCACAATTTATGGACCAAGTAAATCCTTTGGCCGAACTAGAACACAAGCGCCGACTTTCTGCTATGGGACCAGGTGGTCTTTCTCGCGAAAGAGCGGGCTTTGAGGTTCGTGATGTGCACCGCACCCACTATGGTCGCATTTGTCCAATTGCTACACCAGAAGGACCAAACATTGGTTTGGTCGGACACCTAGCTTCTTATGCTAGGGTCAATGATTTTGGTTTTATTGAAACACCATTTAGAAAAGTTTTGCATGATATTGAAAATGATCCAAAAATCACTGAAGGCAAGATTGCCCGAGTAGACATCAAGGATCCCAATAGCAAAAAAGTTTTGATAAGCGCCAACGAAGTTATTAGTGCCAGTAAGGCCAAAGAACTAGCCAAGATAAAAGAAATAGAAGTGGTGCCCATTAAACCATTGGTCACCAAAGAGATTGTTTATTTGGACGCCTTTGAAGAAGAAAAATACAACACCTGCGCTTCAACTGCAGCTACCGACGAGCATGGTTATTTTGAAAATGGTTTTGCCGAAATTAGAATCAAAGGCAACCCAACCTTTGATACGGTTGATAAAATAGATTTGATGGATGTGGCACCGCACCAGATTATTAGTATTGCCACGGCCCTGATTCCTTTTTTGGAAAACGATGATGCTACTCGCGCTTTGATGGGTACCAATATGCAGCGCCAATCCGTTTCTTTGATCAAACCCGAAGCGCCAATTGTGGGCACTGGTGTTGAAGCTAAGGCCGCTATTGACTCAGGACAAGTAGTGGTCAGCAAAGAAGAGGGCGAAATTACCATGGTTGATGGACGCCGCATTGAAGTGACCAACAAAGATGGTGTGGCTACTATTTATCATTTGAATAAATTTGCTCGTTCCAACACCTCGACTAGCATGAACCAGCACCCTATAGTCAATAAAGCCGAGCATGTCAAAAAAGGTCAAGCCATTGCTGATGGTGCGGCCACTGACCAGGGTGAACTAGCCCTGGGCCGTAATGTTTTGGTGGCCTATATGACTTGGGATGGCGGAAACTACGAAGATGCTATTTTGATTTCTGAACGAGTAGTTAAAGAAGATTTTTATACCTCAATCAGCATCGAAGATTATTCTATTGATGTACGCGATACTAAGTTAGGACCAGAGATGGTCACCAGAGACATCCCCAATGTCAGCGAAGAAAAATTAAAAGATCTAGATCGCGAAGGCGTGGTGCGCATCGGTGCCAACGTTTCTTCGGGGGATATTTTGGTTGGCAAGATCACGCCCAAAGGTGAGACCGAGCTTTCGGCTGAAGAAAAATTGTTGCGCGCTATTTTTGGCGAAAAAGCCAAAGATGTTCGCGACACTTCATTGTATATAAAACACGGTGAGCGCGGAAAAGTAATTGATATAAAAATATTTTCTAGGGACAAGGGTGATAAATTACCAGCTGGCGTGATTAAAACAATCCAGATTACCATTGCCCAACTTAGAAAGATTCAGGTTGGCGATAAAATGGCTGGTCGTCATGGTAATAAGGGAGTTATTTCTAGGGTGGTAGCTGATGCTGACATGCCTTTCTTGGCTGATGGTACTCCGGTAGATATTATTTTAAACCCACTTGGCGTTATTTCTCGTATGAACTTAGGTCAGTTATTAGAAACCCACCTTGGTTTGGCAGCTAGAACCTTGGGTTACAAAGTGGCTAGTCCGTCTTTGAATAGTGTGCCTGAAGAAATAATTCGCACCGAGTTGAAGCGCGCTGGTTTGCCAGAAAGTGGTAAATTACAACTTTATGATGGTCGCAATGGCCGAGCCTTTGAACACAAGACAACCGTTGGCGTGGCCTATATGATGAAGTTGAATCACTTGGTAGAAGATAAGATTCACCAAAGATCAATTGGACCATACTCCTTAGTTACTCAGCAACCCTTGGGTGGCAAGGCTCAATTTGGCGGACAGCGTTTTGGTGAAATGGAAGTTTGGGCTCTGGAGGCCTATGGCGCTTCCAATACTTTGCAAGAAATGATCACCATCAAGTCCGATGATGTGCCTGGTCGCTCCAAGGCCTACGAATCAATCATTAAGGGTGAGCCCATAACTCGCTTGAATATACCAGAGTCATTCAATGTTTTGGTCAGGGAATTAAAGGGCCTGGGCTTGGAAGTCGAACTAATTGGTCAGCGAGAAAGAAAGATTGAGGAAGTGGATTATGAGACCAGAGAAATTTTGGATGAACAGGCCCCAATCATCATGGATGCGCCAGCCAATGGTCCGCTTGAGAACGAAGAATAAATAAATTAGCCAATAAAATATATGCCAACTCCATCGTCAACCAAAACAACCTTTGTCGGTAATGACAAAAACACGGTTTTGGAATTTGATGCCATAAAATTACGCCTGGCCTCACCAGAAGATATTCATGGCTGGTCACACGGCGAGGTCTTGAAGCCAGAGACGCTGAATTATCGCACTCAAAAGCCAGAAAAAGATGGTTTGTTTTGCGAAAAAATATTTGGACCAACCAAGGATTGGGAGTGTTATTGCGGCAAATATAAACGCATCAGATACAAAGGCATTGTTTGCGACAAATGCGGAGTCGAAGTCACTAGGGCTGTAGTCCGTCGTGAGCGCATGGGCCACATTGATTTGGCTGCTCCGGTGTCTCACATTTGGTTTTTACGAGGCATTCCCTCAAAGATCGGTTTGGTGCTTGACCTAAGCATCCAGTCATTAGAAAAAATAATTTATTTTGCTTCTTTTATTGTGATCAAAATTGACGAGCCAGCTCGTCAGGAGACCCTAGAGCAAATAAAAACTGAGTTAAAAAGCAAGCGTAAGCAAATTGATAACGAGTTCAATCAACGTTCCCAGGAAATAAATAAAAGCAAAGTAAAAATGTTGGCTAATGGTGAGGCCAAAGAAAAAGTAGACAGAAAAACCGAACAAGAGTTGTTGGCGCTAAACGTTGCCAAAATTGATAAAGTTAAAACCCTAGAAGAGGCCGCTGAAACCGCCATTAAAGAGCTTAAGGATTTGCACGAGCTACAAATTGTTTCTGAAAACAAATATCAGGAACTTTCTTTGCGCTATGGCCATGTTTTTGAGGCCGGTATTGGTGCTGAAGCAATCTTTGATTTACTCAAAAAAATTAGCTTGCCAAAATTGTTAAACGATTTAGAGGAAGAAATCAAAACAGCTCTACCATCCAAGACCAAAAAACTTATTAGACGCTCGCGCTTGATTAAGAGTTTGGTTATAAATAAAATCAGACCAGAATGGATGATAATGTCGGCCATACCAGTCATACCTCCGGATTTGCGTCCCATGGTTCAGCTAGATGGTGGACGCTTTGCTTCCTCTGATCTCAATGATTTGTATCGTCGAGTGATCAATCGCAACAACCGCTTGAAGAGATTGAAGGAGTTGAATGCCCCAGAAGTTATACAGCGCAATGAAAAAAGAATGTTGCAAGAGGCCGTTGATGCCTTGATAGATAATAATGCCAGACACGGCAAAACAGTGACGGCCTCCACTGGGCAAAAACGCATGCTCAAGAGTATTGCTGATATGCTGAAAGGTAAGCAAGGTCGTTTTCGTCAGAACCTGCTTGGCAAAAGGGTCGACTACTCTGGTCGCTCGGTAATTGTTGTTGGTCCGCACTTAAAATTACATCAATGTGGTTTGCCAAAAATAATGGCCCTAGAACTATTCAGACCATTTGTAATTTCTAAATTGATCAAAGCCGAACTAGTGCACAATGTGCGTAGTGCTAATAAATATATTGAGGCCGGTCATCCTGAGGTTTGGGCCATATTGGAAGACATTATTAAGGACGCTCATGTTTTACTTAACCGTGCTCCAACTTTACATCGTTTGGGTATTCAAGCCTTTCGGCCAATATTGATTGAGGGTAAAGCCATACAACTACACCCACTTGTTTGCACGGCTTTCAATGCCGACTTTGATGGCGATCAAATGGCCGTACACGTGCCCTTGACCGAAGAAGCTAAGTTTGAGGCCTCAAGCTTGATGTTGTCATCCAACAACCTATTAAAACCAGCTACTGGAGAACCAGTGACCATGCCAACGCAAGATATGGTATGGGGTGGCTACTACATGACCTACATCCGCAAAGACGCCAAAGTAGTTAAAGTATTTACCGATGAAGATGAGGCCGAGAAGGTGTTTACTATGGGCCTGATAAAATTACAAGATCTAATTAAAGTCAGAGTCGGGAAAGTAAATAATCAAATTTTAGAAACCTCAATTGGTCGTATTTTATTTAATAAGATTTTACCAAAAGAAATTTCTTTTGTGAACAACGCCGTGGACAAAAAAGCCATGAAGAATATTGTGGCTGAAGCTTTCCGTATTTTGCCACACGACAGGACAGTTCGTTTGTTAGACGACATCAAAGATTTGGCCTTCCGTTATATCACTGATTCGGGTATGTCTTGGGGCATGGATGACATACCGCGAGTGGAGGCCAAGGCCGCTTTGATCAAGGAAGCAGAAAAACAAGTAGAAGAAATAAAGGAACAATATAATAATGGTTTATTGACCAACCATGAGCGTTACATAAAAGTAATTGAGGTTTGGAATGAGATTAAAAATCGTATTAGTGAACAGTGCAAACTAGTGTTCAACCAAGAAAACTCCATTGCTTCAATTATCAACTCCGGCGCTCGTGGTACTTGGTCACAGATGTTACAGATCATGGGTTTGAAAGGCACGGTTATCAATCCAGCTGGTGAGGTTATTGAATTGCCCATCAAAGCCAGCTTTCGTGAGGGCTTGGACGTTTTGGAGTATTTTATTTCTACTCATGGCACCAGAAAAGGATTGTCTGATACGGCCTTGCGTACAGCCAGCGCCGGTTATTTGACTAGACGCTTGGTTGACGTTTCTCAAGATGTGGTAGTTTTGGAGGAAGATTGTGGAGACAAAGAGGGCCTACTCATTGACAAGGAGGAGAGCGCCAATTTTAATGAGCCCTTGCATGAACGCATCATTGGCCGCGTTTTGATAAATGACATCAAGGATCCAAACAGTAAAAAAGTTTTAATTAAAAAAGGAGTACTAGTCACCAAAGAATTAGCCGACCACGTTGCCAAAGTTGATTTGGAGTCCATCCGCATTCGTTCTGTTTTGACCTGTAAGGCCATACGCGGCGTGTGTCAAAAGTGCTATGGTTATGATTTGGGCTATAATCGTTTGGTGGAAAAGGGTACGGCCGTTGGTATAGTGGCCGCCCAAAGTATTGGTGAGCCCGGTACTCAATTGACCATGCGCACCTTCCACACGGGTGGTGTGTCCGAGGGTGATATTACCCAAGGTCTACCCAGAGTTGAAGAGTTGTTTGAAGCACGCCTACCAAAGAAGCCAGCCATCATTGCTCCGGTCAATGGCGTGGTCTTGATTACGGAAACAAACAAATTGATTAGCAAGGATAACCAGGTCATCAAAATAGAGCCACAGGGAGCGCGTATTGCTAAATATGATTTAGACAAATCCACCGAGCTCAAAGTCAAAGACGGCGAAGAGGTGGCCAAAGAACAATTGTTGATCATCAACGAAGAACAAGAGATAAGAGCCACCTTTGCTGGTATTGCTAAGTTGACCGACGATCAATTACAAATTATAAGTCACAAAAACGAAGTGATTGACGTTATTATACCAGCCGGCTACAAACTTTATGTAAAAAATAAAGACATAGTGGTTGAGGGTCAATCCATGACCGAGGGTAGTGTTGATTTACACGAACTGTATCAGATCAAAGGACAGCTAGCCGTGCAGAAATATATTATCAAAGAGATTAAGAGCATTTATTCTTTGCAGGGACAAAATTTGAACGACAAGCACGTAGAGCTCATTGTCAAACAAATGTTTTCCAGAATTTTTATCAAGGACATTGGTGATACCGATTTATTGCCAGGGGAAATTATTACTAGCACTCAGTTTAGTGAGGCCAATCGCAAGACCAAGGGCCAAGAGGCCAAGGGAGAAGTCCTATTGATGGGCATTACTAAGGCAGCCCTAACCTCAGACTCATTCTTGTCAGCGGCCTCGTTCCAAGAAACAGCTAGAGTTTTAATCGACGCTGCTATTTCTGGTCGCATCGATCATCTCAAAGGATTGAAAGAGAATGTGATTATTGGTCGCAAAATACCAGCTGGTACAGGATTCATAGACAAAACAACCAAATAAAAAAAGCCCCCAATATTGGGGGCTTTTTTGGTAGGACGGGATTTTATTTTTATACTAGATTGTGATAAAATATACCGATAAGATAGCTGTATAATAAGCTTTTTATTATGTCTAGAAAAAACAAACGAAAGCAGGAGGAAAAATTGGGTCAAGATTTGGCCGTGGGCTTTAGTATGTCGCCAGACACCAAGGGTGCCATAATTACCATTGTGGTCTTTTTGGTAGCCTTTTTGTCCATCCTGTCACTTTTTAATTTGGCCGGGCCATTTGGTCGGGGCCTAAACTATGGTTTGGGCTTCTTATTTGGCTGGGCTGATTGGCTGTTTATTATTATCCTATTGTTGGTTGGCTATTTTCTTTTGCGCAGCCAAAGTCATCGCTTGAAATTTGTGACTTACCTGGGTTTATTTTTATTGATATTGGCCATCACTGGTCTGCTTAATTTTTTGGTGCAAGATTATACTTTTTCTGAAATTAGCAAAACCGGCATTGGCGGTGGTTCTTTGGGCTTTGGCGCTGGTTATCTTTTTTCTACTTTTTTAGGTTTTTGGGGCTCATTGGGAGTTTTGATAGCCATGATGATAATCGGTTTGTTTATTAGTTTCAACACCTCGTTCAAGGATATTAGCGCGCGAGCCAGATCCTTCGGTTTGTTGAAAGAAAAAATAATTCCCCCCACCCCCCAAGAAGAGGAAGATGAGGAAGAATTTGTTCCTGAGGAAATATTAAACACAGAAAAAGAAGCACCCCTTGAACCAGAAGAAATAATCGAGACCGACAAGAGTACTGAAATGGGCACGGAAGCAAGCGAACCTAGTCGTAGGCCCAGGAAAAAAATTGTTATACCAATGGATTTGCTGACCAGGTCAAATACCAAGCCAGATTCTGGAGATATCGATGCTAACACGCAAAAAATAAAAAAAACATTTGAAAATTTTGGTATTGAGGTTACTATGGGCGAAGTCAATGTTGGCCCAACTGTCACTCAATATACTTTACGCCCAGCTGAGGGTGTGCGCTTGGCTCAAGTTTTGACTTTGCAAAATGATTTGGCTCTGGCATTGGCCGCGCATCCTATCAGAATGGAAGCTCCTATCCCTGGAAAATCTTTGGTGGGCATAGAGGTGCCAAACCAGAGTATTTCTATAGTTAAGGTTAGAGATGTTTTGGAGAGTCCGGCCTATACTAGGCGCAAGAGCAACTTAAGTATTGTTTTGGGCAAAGATGTTTCTGGTACAGCTGTAATGGCTAACCTAGCTAGTATGCCCCATCTTTTGATAGCTGGTTCCACTGGCTCGGGAAAATCTATTTGCATCAACAGTATTATTTTGAGTTTGATGTATCAAAACTCGCCAGATGATTTACGTTTTATTTTAATTGACCCCAAGCGAGTAGAGCTTTCAATTTACAATGACATTATTTATTTAGAGTCGCCAGTTATTACCGACACCGATAAAATTATCAATGCTTTGCGTTTTGTGGTCAATGAAATGCATGAGCGTTATAAATTATTACAGGCGGCCAACAAAAAAAATATTGACTCCTACAACAAAGCAGTGATTGTCAATCGTTTGCCATATTACGTGGTAATAGTCGATGAATTTGCTGCCCTGATGTCATTGGCGTCCAAAGAAGTAGAGGCAGCCGTAGTAAGTTTAGCTCAATTAGGTCGAGCCGCTGGCATTCACTTGATTTTGGCTACCCAGCGCCCTTCGGTTGATGTTATCACCGGTTTAATCAAGGCCAATATTACCTCACGCATTGCTTTTGCAGTGGCTTCGGCCATGGATTCACGGACTATTTTGGATTCATCGGGCGCTGATAAACTACTTGGCAAGGGAGACATGTTGTTTATGACTTCAGATTCATCAAAATTAAAACGCATCCAGGGCGCCTATGTTACTGATGAGGAGATTTCTGACGTAGTGGCTTTCTTGAAAGAGCAAGGTGAGCCACAATACAACCCCAAAGTCACCGAGCACCAGGGCGGAGCAACAATCGTTGGTGGGGGGTATAATAATCAAGAAGACACACTTTCTCAAGAAGCTAAGGAAATAGTAATCAGGGCTGGTAAGGCCTCAGCCACGCTATTACAGCGACGCTTGAGAGTTGGTTATGCGCGAGCTGCTAGGTTGCTGGATATTTTGGAAGAAATGGGAGTAGTGGGTCCAGCGGATGGCTCCAAGGCCAGAGATGTATTAATCAAGCAGGATGATTTGGAAGAAAATTTTTCATCGGCCCTAGATGAAGAAGTGGTGGCCGATGACGAAACAGGCGAAGACGAAAAAGAAGATGGCGGAGAAGATTATCTGGCCAGCCAAGATCATAAAAATTATTAGTCCATGTCAAATTTTGAACGCAAAGAACTTCGGCGCACTCACACCATGGCTGACAAGCTAAAAAATTTGCGGCTAAACAAAGAAATAACCGTAGAAGTTTTGGCTAAAAAAATAAATATTCCAGCTAAATATATTGTATGCTTGGAAGATGGTAAGCACGATAATTTACCCGGCGATATTTATGTGCGCGCTTGGCTAAAAAAAATAGCTAGTTTTTATGAAATTGACGCCAATGGTTTGCTGGTTGATTATCATCTAGAAAAAAACATAAATCACAAGATCAACAAAGACCTAAAAACAGAAAACAAGAAGGCAATCAAAAGCAGTCGATTTTTGCGACCAAGAACCTTGCGTTGGTTAGTGGTTGGAGGAGTAGTTTTGGCTCTGTTGGTCTACTTGGTCTTCGAAATAGTTAATATCATTTTCCCACCATATTTGAATATCACTCAGCCCAGTAATAATTTCAAAACCAAAGAGGCCAGCGTAGAAATAATCGGCCAGACCAAAAGCGAGGCCCAAGTCATGATCAATGGAGAGTTGATAGCCCTAGATCAGGAGGGAAAATTCAAAAAAGCGGTCAATTTGACAATCGGCTTGAATAATTTACAGATTAGTGCTAAAAAGAAGCATAGTCGAACTAGATATTTGGAATTATTAATTTTAAGAGAATCATTAGAATAATTAATAGCAAGCTTTCGCAGGCAGGTTTGCAGAAAGGAGCTATTTGTATATGGCACAAGAGAAAGAGAAAAGAGTGAAGAATAACTTTGATCAAGCCACCAAGACGGCTATCGATCAGATACGCGAGCGTTTTGGTGAGGGCGCGATCATGAGCTTGGGAGATGCCAAGGCCATGAATGTTGACACCATTAGCACGGGCTGTTTGTCTTTGGATTTAGCTTTGGGTGTAGGGGGCGTGCCAAAGGGCAGGATTATTGAAATATATGGTCCAGAGGCCTCAGGCAAAACCACCCTGGCTCAGCACATTGTATCAGAAGCCCAAAAAGCTGGCATAGTAGCCGCCTTTATTGATGCCGAACACGCTTTAGACCCGGATTACGCCAAACGCATTGGGGTAAATGTCAATGAATTGTTGATTTCCCAGCCAGACACTGGTGAACAAGCTTTGGAGATAGTAGAGGCCTTGGTCAGGTCTGGAGGAGTTGGGGTCATTGTGGTTGACTCAGTAGCCGCTCTAGTGCCCAAGGCGGAAATAGAGGGTGAAATGGGTGCTCAGCACATGGGTTTGCAAGCTAGATTGATGAGTCAGGCCTTACGCAAACTAGCCGGCATAGTCAGTAAGAGCAATACTTTGGTAATTTTTATCAACCAGATTAGGATGAAAATTGGAGTGTTTTTTGGCAATCCCGAAACCACCACTGGTGGTAATGCTTTAAAATTTTATTCTTCGGTCAGGATAGAAGTCAGGCGCTCAGCTCAAATCAAGCAAGGCGAAAAGATTATTGGCAATCAAGTCAAGGCCAAGGTCGTAAAAAATAAAGTAGCCGCTCCATTCAAGGCCTGTACTTTTGACATCATGTACAATGAGGGCATTTCTGTGGCTGGTGATGTTTTGGATATGGGTTTGGAATATCATATTATCAATAAGAGTGGCAATTCTTATTCTTATGGAGAAACCAAACTGGGAGTTGGCCGTGAAAATGCCAAGAATTATTTGAAAGAAAATCCTGATTTAATAGCCAGTATAAAAAAAGAAGTTTGGAAGGTGCATAAGTCAGCGGAAATTGAAAATTAGGGGTTATATTTTATAGGTTCCGCCCCGCCCTTCTCGAAGGGCGGGGCGGGTTTGTTTTATTCGCGACAAGTTAGTATAATAAGCATATGTCTGTAATGAATAAAATATTTACCAACACTATTTGGCAGATAATAATAAGGTTTTTTGATGTTATTGTTGGTATTATAAATATCGGAATAATTACTCGTGTTTTGGGTCAAACACAATTTGGTTTTTATACCACGATTTTTGTATTTTTGCAGACAGTGATGACTATCGGCGATTTTGGTTTGTATTTGACCCTGTTGAATGAAGTATCGGCTACTCAGGACAAAAAAGAAGAGAAAAAAAGAATCGATAATATTTTTGCTATTCGTCTTGTTTCGGCGTTGGTAATTTTTGCTCTAGCGCCACTATTGATAAAGATTTTTCCTTATGACCAGACAGTGAAGGTTGGGGTGATTTTTTTAGCAGGCGCATTTTTTTGGCAAAGTTTAGTTTCTACTTTGACAGCCGTGTTTGCCAAGTATTTGGATATGGCCAAAGCAACTTTGGCTTATTTGATGGCTAGGGTGATTTATTTATTATCACTCATATACATCTATCAACACAGTGGCACTTTAAATCAAATACTTTTTTGGAACACACTTAGCGCGGCCATTGGCTTTTTTGTTTTATTGATTTTTATAAAAAAACACCAGCGTTTGGGGATGGCTTGGGATTTTTTGTATTGGAAAAAAGTTTTTAAAATTGCTTGGCCATTATCTTTGGGCGTGGTACTCAATCTAGTGTATTTCAAGGCCGACACCTTGATTTTGTCCGCTTATCATTCAGCCGAAAAAGTCGGCCTCTATGGTGCTGCTTACAAAGTATTGGAGGTCTTAGTGACTTTTCCGCACATGTTTATGGGTTTGATTCTACCACTCTTTGTGGCTTCTTGGGTGAAAAAAGATTTGGAAAAACTAAGGATCATTCAACAGCATACCTTTGATTTTTTCTCCATTATCAATATTTGGATGATTTTGGTTGTTTGGCTGATGAGCGAAAAAATTATGCTGTTGATTACTGGTCAAGAGTTTGTCCAGTCAGCACCGATTCTAAACATTTTGGTTTTGGCTGTGGTGGCCATATTTTTTGGCACCATGTTCACCTATCTAGTTGTGGCCATGGGTTTGCAGAAAAAAATGCTTAAGTATTATTTTTTGACCGCCATATTTGGCTTGGTCGCTTATTTTCTATTTATTCCCAAGTATGGCTATTGGGCGGCTGCCATTATTACGGTGCTGGCCGAGGCTTTTGTTTGGGTAGCTGCTTATTTTCTGGTTAAAAAAAGTGCTAATATTAGCTTAAAAACAGGAGTTTTGGGACGCGCCATATTAGCGGCTATGCTTAGTTTTATTTTATTTTGGTCATTCCGTGATTGGCCAGTAATATTTTTGGGGCTGGCTGTTTCGGCTTTTTATTTCTTTATGCTTTTTGTTTTACGGGCCATCAAAAAAGACGAGCTAAAAATTATATTAAATAAGTAAAATGTTGAATTTATTTTTTATTTTAATCGCTGGGTTTATCTTTGCTTATGTTGCTAAAAAAAATATTTTGTGGGGTCTGTCACTAATTATTATTTTTTTGCCAAGTTATCTCTGGCGTTTTCAGATATTGTCCTTACCCTCAACTTTTTTAGAGTTGATGATTTTAATTTTATTTTTTATTTGGCTGATTTATGCCAAGCCCTATAAAAAAGAATTTTGCTTGGCACAAAAAATAGAAAAAAAATGGTTTTATTTAGCAATGCTCTGGCTAGTAGTCAGCGTGATAGCTTGGCTGTATAATCCAACCATAAAATCTTTGGGTCTTTGGCGCGCTTATTTTTTGGAGCCGCTATTATTTTTTGTGGTGCTTATCACCAGCTTGAAAAATGAAAAAGATTATCAGACAATAATAAAATCAACAGCCATTTTAATTTTTTGGTTGGCTATTTTTGCTATCATCCAAAATTTTACCGGCATCAATTTACCAGCGGCCTTCGATTTTCCGAAAACCAAGAGATTAACCAGTGTCTTTTTGTATCCCAATTCTTTGAGCTTGCTGACGGCCGGTATTAGCGGATTTTTGGTGGCTTATTATATTTGTGTTCAGCGAAAATGGGAATATTTGGCCATCGGGATCTTGGGAATTTTTTTATCTTGGTGGGCAGTCAGTCAAGGGGCCTTGCTGGCCATTTTGTTTGCTCTTATTTTTTTTGGAACAGTGAAATTATATAAAAAATTAAAAAACAAAAAACAAAAATATTTATTTTTTTTAGTAATCATTTCTTTGTTGTTAATATTTTTTAGTAGTCGCTTAAGAGACGACTTTAGCCAACAGCTTTTTCATCCAGTTCTTGATTTGCAGGCCACATCGCTAGAAATACGTAGTAGTCAGTGGCAAGAAACTTATGCCCTGCTCAAAGACAATTGGCTAAAAGGTGCTGGGCTTAATGGTTACCAAATAAAATCAGTGCCTTATCATAAGACAGCCTGGCTAGAAATATACTTATATCCGCACAATATATTTTTAAATTTTTGGGTGGAGTTGGGATTCCTTGGCTTGCTGGCTTTTTTGTCCTTACTTTATTTTATTGCCCAAGAAATAAAAAAAATATTTTTGTCCAAGAATAAATTGGCTTGGCCACTGTTGATTTTTTGGCTTATCTGGTTGATTCATGGCCTGGTTGATGCGCCTTATTTCAAAAATGACCTAAGTTTATTGTTTTTTGTATTTTTAGCACTGACCGCACAAGCTAAAAATATAAAAACAATTTACAAAGAAGCGTAATTTTAGTATAATATACATATGCAAAAGATTAGGAAGGCAGTAATTCCGGTGGCGGGATTTGGCACTAGATTTTTACCAGCCACCAAAGCCCAGCCCAAGGAAATGTTGACTGTGGTTGATAAACCAATCATCCAATACATTGTGGAAGAGGCCGTGCAGTCCGGTATTGAAGAAATAATTTTTGTTACTTCAGCTAATAAGCGCGCCATTGAAGATCATTTTGATCGCAATTTTGAACTAGAATACCGCCTTCGTCAGAAGGGGAAAAAAACAGAATTGGCCGAGATGCTAAAAATTTCGGACATGGCCAAATTTATTTATGTCCGACAAAAAACACCAAAGGGCTTGGGACACGCTGTATTGACTGCTCGAGAGCTGATTGGTGACGAGCCATTTGTGGTAATTGCTGGCGATGACATTATTGATTCCAAGGTGCCAGCCATAAAACAATTAATGCGGGTTTATGAAAAATACGAAGACATAGTTTTGGGTGTCACCAAAGTCAACAAAAAAGAAACCCACAAATACGGCATTATTGATCCCCTAAAAATTGATGAGCACACAGCGGAAATAAAAAAGTTAATTGAAAAACCTGCCCCCAGCAAAGCGCCTTCCAACTTGGCTGTCACTGGCCGCTATATATTGACCCCAGAGATATTTGATTTCTTGGCCAAGCAAAAAGCCGGCGCTGGCAATGAGATTCAGCTGACTGATGCTATTGCCCGCTATATCAAAGAGCGAGCTGGCTACGCCTGTCTTTATGAGGGAGATTATTATGACTGTGGCAACAAGCTGGAGTTCATGAAGGCCATTATAAATTTTGGTCTAAAAAGATCGGCCTTCAAGAAAGAATTAAAAAAATATTTACGTCAAATAGTAAATTAATATGCGTGGCTACAAAATAATTACATTATTATTAATCGGAGTGTTTGTCATCACCTCTGGTTTTGGTTGTAAGGGCTTGGGTTGTTCTACAGATGTTGCTAGTCAACCCGTAGCTTTGACCTACTGGGGAGTGTGGGATAGCCCCACGCAAGTAGCTGGTTTGATACAGGATTATCAGGCTAGCCACCCTACTGTGAAAATCATCTACAAACAACTTCGCTATGAAGAATACGAAAGAAAATTATTAGAGGCCTGGGCTGATGATCGGGGGCCAGATATTTTTGCCATTCCCGCTAGCTGGCTCAATAAATACCAAAATCGCATTGTGCCCATGCCTAGTAAAGTCCAAATTCCAGTGCAAGAAATAAAAGGCACTATAAAAAAAGAAACGGTTGTCACCTTGCAGACAGTCACAGGACTTCGTGCTGATGAAGTCAAAAATCAGTATGTTGATGTGGTATACAACAATGTTGTCAAAAATAATCAAATCTATGCTCTGCCATATTCGCTAGACACACTGGTCACTTTTTATAACGAAGATTTGCTTGATCAGGCTAGCTTGCCTGAAAAAATTATCACCTTCAATGATCTGGTGGACCAGACCAGTCAGCTGACCAAAGTGACTACTGATAATAAAATAGTCCAATCAGGCGTGGCTTTGGGTACTGCCGACAATATACCAAGATTTTTTGATATAGTTTCTAGTTTGATGCTCCAGACCGAGGTTAATCTGAAGGGCGCAAAGTTTAATCCAGTTGGCGGAGAGCAATCAGCCGCCAGATTTCGAGAAGCCATAAATTTTTATATCAGCTTTGCTCGACCGGGCTTGGCCTCATATTCTTGGGATAAGAGTTTGCCCAATGCTTTTGATATGTTTAGCTCTGGCAAACTAGCTTACTTCTTTGGCTATAGCTATCACGCTGACGCTTTGCGTAAAGCGGGCGTGCCATTTGAATGGGGTATTACCAATTTTCCACAAACTGAAGGATCACAAGGTACAAAATATTATGCTGATTACTGGGTCAATGTTGTGGCCAAAAAGTCCAAGAACCAAGGCGTGGCTTGGAACTTTGTTCAAAACACCGCTAGCGCCCAAAATGTCAAAAAATATTTGGATCAAAACAAAAAACCAACTGCCTTGCGTTCATTGATCACTGAGCAAAAGAATAACCCCGACATTGCTCCTTTTGCCAATCAGGTTTTGACAGCCGACAACTGGTATACTGGTTATGATTATCCCAAAGCTGAAAGTTACATGGCCGAGTTTATCAATGGTCTAGCTGACAACAAAATTGATATCAACAACCAGTCAGATTTGAAATTATTTATTGATAGAATAAATCAAACCTACCAACCCAGCCAATGAAATATTTTAAAATAATAATTTTAGTAGCCCTTGCTTTGCCGCTAATAGCTTTTGCGCAAACAACACCGCCAGGGTTTTTGGACTCCTTGAGTTGTGTCACTGATGGGGATTGCCAATTAGCTGATGTGGCCACGGGTTTTATTTTGTTGACCAAGTTATTGCTTGGCGCTATGGGAGCGGTGGCCTTGTTGTACTTTGTGATTGGTGGCTTCCAGTGGATGACCTCACAGGGCAACCAAGAAAAAGTGCGTAAAGGCCAGCAGACCATGACCAACACCGTCATTGCTTTGTTCATTGCTTTTACTAGTTATTTACTATTGAACTTTTTTGTCAATAATATTTTGGGAGTAAAGAGTGATTATATGATCGGCGATGCCCTAGCTCAGTGCGATGGCAAGTCAGATGGCACGGCCTGCAACGTGGTTGCTGGTAGCACCTCCATCAATCCCTACGAATGTTTTTCTGAAGAGTGTGTCACTAAATGTAAGGTAAAAGCCAATATGACTAGTTTGAATTGGCAGTGTTATACTGTACCGAATCCAGAATTAATATCAACAGACACTACTTATTATGAGAGAAACCTGTGTCCTGGTGATGAACACACTGTTTGCACTTTATTAAATGCCAGTGGAGAACCAGCTGATCCAGCTTATCAAGCATTCTTGCATCGTTTTGTTCCTTGATTATAAAATTATATATATGAAAAAAATAATAAATTTGTTTTGGCTGGCCACTCTTCCTATTTCTGCTTGGGCAGCCGATGGAAAAATTGAGCTAGAAAATCCGGTGTCAGCAAACAGTGTGCCGGAGCTCATCAACACGGTAATCAAAGCTATCTTAGGTATAGTTGGCGCCGTAGCTTTGTTGTATCTGGTTTTGGGTGGCTTTACTTGGCTCACTTCCCAAGGCAATCCGGAAAAAGTAAAGAAAGGTAGAGAAACACTGGTCTGGGCAATATTTGGCCTAGCTATGATTTTCTTTAGCTACGTGATATTAAATTATGTCTTTACCGAATTTTTGTCTTGATGTTTTGTGGTTTTTGGACTATAATATTATTAGTAAAAAGTACCTTGTTATTAATTATTAAAATCTTAAAAATGAGAGGAGGTGAAGAAATGAAAAAATTATTAGTTGCTTTAATGCTTTTAGCGCCAAGTATGGCCATGGCTCAAGCTCCTGACATAAGTGAAGATCCATTTGGTCGCAATACCCTAGGAGAGCTTTCAACAGCGGGTGAAAGCAAAGACATATTTGTGGTAATTTCAAATATTACGAATATCATCTTGACTTTCTTAGGCGCGATTGCCGTCTTGTTATTCCTTTATGGTGGATTCAAATGGTTCACTTCTCAGGGTAACAGTGAGCAAATTGAAGCTGCCAAGAAAATCATGGGCGCCGCCGTTGTTGGCTTGGCCATTATTTTCGCTTCATACGCCGCCGCTCAATACATCTTTGATCAATTATCAAATCAACTTTTATAGCGGTATATTTGAACTCAGACATATAGTCTAGACTATAGTAGGCAAACTTTTTGCCTACTAAGGTGTGAATTATATGTATCAATATATTATTTCCTTATTTCTATTGTTGCCTTTTACTGCCCTAGCAGTGAATCCTTTGGACTCTTTGAATGAAGCGGCTGGAGGCACTGGCTTGGTGAGTAATAAAACTCCGATTCAAATTATTACC
The DNA here is from genome assembly GCA_964540095.1 of uncultured Gammaproteobacteria bacterium. GTDB lineage: Bacteria > Patescibacteriota > Patescibacteriia > UBA1558 > GWA2-36-10 > CALMZN01. Next base: position 62,158 of record CAZILH010000001.1, read on the forward strand.
TCCATTATCAACACCATCCTTTATTTTGTGGGGGCCATAGTTATTGTTCTGATGCTTTGGGCGGGTTTCAAGTGGATGACCTCAGCTGGCAACACCGACGCCATCAAAAAATCTAGAGAAACTATTATCAATGCCGTGATTGGCTTGGTAATTATTTTCGCTTCATATGTAATAGTCAATTATGTAATGCTAAGATTGATTGAGGGTATTGGTGTTGGGGGTGTAACGGGCTCCACGGTTATTGATTAATTAATATTAGATTTTTATAAAAATAAATAACGGCTCCAATCTATCATCGATTGGAGCCGTGTTGTGACACCGCGGTGATCCTAGTGGATCAAGAACACTGCGTCGACAGCGCGACCTTTATAAGGCACCTTATGGCCAGGTGCCAAGTAATGATAGCGATGTCCTATTGTGGCATAGGTGTTTGCGTTTGCGAGTCGCCAGCTGAGAAAGTACTCACCATCGACAACGAACAAGGTTTTGTCCTCAAAGGTTTTGAGGATAAAGGTATTACCTCGCCCATCAGCAAAGCTCAGGGGCATCGGGCTGGTGTTCTCCACAACGATTTCCAACTTTGCCCAGTTGCGGAGTAGATCCTCGGTGATGGTGATGGCTTGGTTGAATAGGCCAACACCCCTGTAGTGTTGTACTCGCAACTCGCCGTTGTAGCCAACCACTTCCTTCCAGGAGACTTCGTAGTCGAAGTACTTCTTGGAGGTGAACTCGACTGGCAGGGAGTCCCTGTAGGCCACCGGCATGAAAACCCCGCCATTCACAGCGATCGATACCCAGCCGTCGTATTGCTGGTAAAAACCGATGCTGGTGATCGGTTTATCATCCCCGTAGGGATGATCCAACGGGCGACCTTCTCGGTCTTGGTAATCGACACCCAGGCCAAAGGGCAGGCGGCCAGCGCAGCCACAGAGCGGTAGCAGGGCCACCAGGCACAGGGAAACAAACACGTTACGCATATAGCACCTCACTTGTTCAAGGTTCGGATTCATGCCCAAAATAGGGCTTTTACTAACATTATATTATATACTAAATATCAATATTTGTCAATGTCACACTTTAAAAACAAGCCGACGGCTTGAATTTGGTGTGCTATAATTATACTGATGAATTTTGTCAGTAGAATAAAATTCGACATAACCAAACACAGCCCAAGATATCTGTGGGGCAGTATTCTGGTCTTTATTTTGTTTTTTACTTTTTTGGTTCTCAAGAAATATTATTATTTTGGTTACAACATTTCTGACTTGGGTATTTTTAACCAAACTTTTTTCAATACTTTACATGGTCGTTGGTTTGCTGAAACCATTACCTTGAACAATTATCTAGCTGATCATTTTTCACCGGCCCTGCTTTTGCTGTTGCCGTTTTATGCCATCAAGCCATCAGCCAGCACCTTGCTGATTATTCAAGTGATAATTACCGCTCTATCAGCTTGGCCAATTTATCTTATTGCCAAAAAATATTCTAGCAATGTCATCTTTGCTTATGGCGTAGCTTTTTTGTGGCTGACCAATCCTTTTGTGCATCGTCAGGTATTATTTGAGTTTCATATGTTGCACCTGATGGTCTTTTTGTTTTTTTGGGCTTTTTATTTTTATCAGCAAAAAAAGACCAAGTGGTTTGTATTGTTTTTCATTCTCACCCTACTTACTCGTGAAGATACTGCTTTTTTGTTTTTGGGTCTGGCCTTGTTTAGTTTGTTAGAAAAAAGGTCACTAAAGTTTAGTATAAATATTTTTATTAGCTCATTAGTATATTTTTTGGTGGCGGTTTATATTATCAGTTTGGTTTCGCCAGCCAATAGTTTCAAATTTTTGGTATATTATGATTGGCTGGGGGGCGATAGCATGTTTAGCATTATTTTTAACTGGCTGAAGCACCCCTTGGCCGTGCTTGGTCACATTTTTACCACAAATAATATTGTTCTTATTTTTTATTATTTTTTACCATTTCTTTTTATTCCGTTTTTAGCCAAAAAATATTTACTTTTGTCGCTAGTTCCATTTTTGTTATATCTGATGAAGAATGGTGGCATCAATGGCGTCCAGTTACAAACGCACTATGTCATGTTTTTGATGCCCGGAATTTTCTTGGCCTATATTTTTGGGCTTTGGTTCATATTTAGTAAAAAAAATGTTCAAAAATTAGGACTGGTTTATAAACACCGGCCATTTTTTATTGCCCTATTTGTTTTTTCAATTTTATTTTTTGTGATATTTGACACACCCATTTTTTCAGTACTTAGCAAGAAATTTTTACCAAATTACCATCAAGATAGGCAAAAAATAATTGACCTAATTCCAGCCCAGGCAACAGTGTGCGCGGATTCGTCATTTTTACCGGCCTTGAGCACACGCAGAGAGATCTACAATATTGATTATGCTTATTACGGCAAGACAATATTTGCGGAAAGAGATTTTAGCTTGCCAAAAGTAGATTATATCTTGATGGATATGAGCCAATTTATTTCCACCAAAAATGATAGTAATAGCCCGCTATATTGGAAACATGGCGATCCACTGACTATGCCGGATCGCTGGGGGGCTGTTTTGGCGGATTACAACTTGACTTATGCCAAAGATAATATTTTTTTGTGGCAGAGCAAGGGCACTTCTGGCCAAAAGGGCTGGCCTTATTTTGAGCTTGGGTCAGTGGCGAGCGGAGAAGATGGTCTGCTCAAGGACTGGTCATTAACACGGTCTTCTGAAGGGCAGACATTAAAAATAAATTACAATAATTTGGACTCCAATTATTATCTAGTCAGATTTTATCAGAACGACCAATATTGGGAAGTGCTTTTTGATTATGGGCTTTATTCTTTGGCACAAAACAAAGCCGGGCAAACAGCAACAGTTTATTATTATTTGAACAGCCAAGTTGACTCCTTTGAGATTTATCATTATGAGAGTCGCAATGTTTTGGGCGACTGGAGTAACTTGGGCCTGCTTATCAAAAGAGAAAAAGTATTTGACAGAGCTTATTTTAGCCAATAATTAGCTAGTAAGCTATTTTATAAATTAGAAAATATTTATCTTCATAGGATAAGGAAATATTCCGGTCTTTTTTTATATTGGTGATTAAGTTTTCGTGCCGATTTTTTTCCACAAAAATATAGCTACTTTTAAAATTATTTTTGATTTCCCAAGCGAGATTGTCTTTTAGGTCGCCCTTGGTGATATCAATGTATTTTTTTTGTAAATCCGGATGCGAAAAATACATAAAAGAAAAATCTAAGCCAACAATATAATAATTGTGGTCGTTATAATAAAAAAGCATTGGCCACTCGTCCCAGTCCTCGTGGAAGATTACGCTATTTTTGGGGGTGTTGTTTTTTAGCCAATTGGCACTTGACTGGTAGCGATCAATTGAGAGATCTTTGGGTGTTTTGGTATCTAATATTTTTTTGTAAATATTTGGTTGCGCAATAATACAAAAAACAGCCAAATAAATTAATAAAAATGTTTTTTGCCATTTAAGCAGAGAGCGCAAGTATTTGGTAATTGTTTTAAAGCCAATTTTTTTAATAATATCAGTCCAAGCACTGGCTGTAAAAATTAATAAAAAAGGAAGATAATATTCAACAAAGCGGTATGATTTTAGGGTCAATAACAAAAATAAAAAGCTTAGCAAAAAACTAAACCAGCTTAAATGGCTAATTTTTTTGTAATTGAAAAACAAAATTATTATGGCCATGATTCCCAAAATAAAAAAATAATCGCCCGAATGTATTACTTGCGGGATTGAGCGACCATACCACTCGCCACCAACAGAAAAAAGATAGCCATAGTTAATGACTCCGATTAGAAAAAATTGTTCGTAATAAAATTTTAGATTATAAGGAAAGTAGGGGTTGATTATTACGCCAGCCAACAAACCGCTCATCAAGAATAGTAAGGTTTTTTTATCAGCAATGAATTTGTTTTTATCATCCCAAGATATGAGTAGGCGCCGGTGAAAGAGCTTGATTTTTTTGTGGTGTATAAAATCGTAAATGGTTGTCGCTAGCAAAAAAATAAGTCCCAGCAAAAAGGCGATCGGCCAGCCACCATAGAGCCAAACAAAAAGAAATCCCAAAGTAAAAATCAGCCAGCGCTTTTTGTAATACAAAGCATAAATAAAAAAGCAGATAAATATTAAAGATAAGCTATTTACTTTGATTAGGGTTAGGCGAAAAGTAAGATCTGGCAAGCTGATTAGCAAAAAAGCCCACAACCACGGCCAGACAATGTTTAGCTTTTTAAATAGCCAGTAGAAAGTTAGCCCCATTAAAGCGGCAAAAAATACTGTGGCCACCTTGACCCCGATTAACGGTGATTGAATGTAGGTAAAAGGGACTAATAATAGATGATAAAGCAGGTGGTGGTCAGTAAAGTGCTCAGTAATTGAGCTGTATTGCATCCAAGGCAAGCTTTTGAGTAATATACCGTGTCTTAGGAAATTAGCTACCTTGGCGTGATAAAAGCCATCAGGATCGCCTATATAGCTATTCCACTGCAAACAAGCATAATAAAATGCCAAAACCAAAAAAATCAGCCAGTAATCTAGTTTAAGCTGGAAAAAGATTTTTTTAAATTTTCGCCATTTCGCATCAGCTGTCATGGGTCAATTTTAGCAGAAAATAAATAATAAAGAAAAGAAAAAATATCTCCGCCAGGCATGGGCGCGGAGATACGGTGTTTTTGGGTGGGGTGGTTTTACTCAAGAGCAAAGAGTTTGTAACTGATTCTAGTTTATTATTATTCAAAAGCGAAGTCAAGTGTATAAGTAAAAATGGTTGATTTTTTGCCCCAATATTGTTAAGATACCTACATAAATTAAGATTATATTTTGTTTTTATGAGCGGACATTCCAAGTGGGCAACAACCAAAAGAGCTAAATCAGCCATTGACGCTAAACGGGGCAATATTTTTACTAAGCTGTCAAAAAATATAACCATTGCCGCCAGAAACGGCGTTGATCCAGAAACAAATTTTAAGCTGCGAATTGCTATTGATAAGGCCAGAGGTTTTAATATGCCCAAAGACAATATTGAACGAGCTATCAAAAGAGCCACCGGGATAGGCGGTGATAGTAATATTGAAAATTTATTGTATGAAGCTTATGGACCAGAGGGAGTGGCTATATTGATAGAAGCCATCACTGATAATAAAAATCGAGCCGTGGCTACCCTCAAACAGACCTTGGGGAAATATGACGGCAGTTTGGCTGGTAGTGGTAGTGTGTTGTGGATGTTTGATATCAGGGGCGAAATAATTTTGAATAAAAAAAATCTCAACGAGCAAGAGGAGTTGCAAGTCATTGAAATGGGCCTTATTGATGTTATCAATGAAGAGCCAGTCAAGCTGATTACAGAAATAAATGATTTAGAAAAAATTAAAAATAATTTACAAAACCAGGG
>CAZILH010000002.1:0-62020 GCA_964540095.1 uncultured Gammaproteobacteria bacterium
GTGGTAAATATTTCAGGACGATTTGGATCAACAAAAGTCACAAAAGTTGTTCCTACGGCATAATCACCAGTTGGTTTTGGTAAATTTACTATCGGAAACAGAAACAAAATAAAACCGGAAATTATCAGATATAATAAACCAAGAATGGTCAAAATATATCGAGATACTTTAGATTTACGGGATTCTGGTTTATTTAAAATAAGTTTTTCCAAATTTGACTTGTCTGCATTGTCTTGGTCGGATATTTTTATTTTTTTAACCTTGATTATGTTTACTAGGATGATTGCCGACAAAATACTGGTTAAAATATACAAAGGTATCATTTGCCATTGATATTTTGCAAAGATTAAATGAGCCAGTACCAAGAATAGTGCCAAGGCAGGCAAAAAATTTAACCAATATGGTCTTTTTGTTTTGGAAAATAAAAATTGAGCCAAACTTATTAATAAGCTTAGTAATAATGACGCGAGAATTAAAGTTTTGAACATGAAGTTTAATTTAATTTTTTATAGAGCTTAGTATATTGATTATAGCATTATTGAAATAAAAAAAACATCGCTTAGTTATTTTTTGGTAGAGCGATGTTTTTTTATTTGTTAATAGCGATTAAATTTTTTTGGTCGGCTTGGAAATGTTTTTGGACTGCGACCGCGATATTGTCCTTTGTTTGGAATTACTCTGGGCACAAAACGCACAGCGCGTTTTGGTGGCAAAATGGGAAGAGCTATGATGGGGATAGTTTTTTTGATTAATCTTTCAATTTGTCTGATAGCCATTCTTTCATCTGGACCAGCAAAAGATATGGCCTTGCCGGCTTTGCCAGCGCGGCCAGTACGACCGATACGATGCACATAGTCATCTTTGTTGTCAGGCAGATCATAGTTGATGACTAGTGAAATATCTTTGACATCAATACCGCGAGCGGCAATGTCAGTGGCTACCAAGATACGAAATTTGCCGGCCTTAAATCCAGCCATGGCCGCTTGTCTTTGAGGCAATGATCTATTGGAATGAATTTCAATGGCCGAGTGCCCCATGTTTCTTATTAGGGTAGAGATTTTTGTAGCGCCGTGTTTAGTGCGAGAAAAAATCAAAACAGTACCCTGGTTGTCAGTCAAGAGTTTGTCCAAAAGCTGGATGCGCACATCTTTGGGTGCGATAAATATTTCTTGTTCTATCTGGGCTAGAGTGGTGCCAGCCGGAGCCACTTCAATGCGCCAAGGCATTTTCATAAAATGAGCGGCCATTTCAGCAATAGCTTTGGGCATAGTAGCCGAAAACATCAAGGTCTGGCGTTCTTTGGGAGCCAGAGCTAATATTTGTCTGATCTGTGGCACAAAGCCAATATCAAACATTCTATCCGCTTCATCCAAAACAATCATTTTTACTCTTTCTAAGGAAAGATTTTTTTGTTGTAAGTGGTCAATCAGGCGTCCAGGAGTAGATACTAGGATGTGCGGATTGCGGCGTATAGCTTGCACCTGTTGATAAGAAGAAGCACCACCAATAAGTACCACAGTACGTAGGCCAAATTTTTGGCCAACTTTGCGAAGCACTTCATCTACTTGTTGAGCTAATTCGCGGGTAGGTAGCAAAATCAAGCCCTGACCCTTGTTTTGAGCCAGTAATTGGATCATAGGTATGCCAAAGGCCAAAGTTTTTCCAGTGCCTGTTTGAGCAATGCCCACAATATCTTTGCCTTCCAAAGCCGCTGGTATACATTGGTGTTGGATGGGTGTAGGGGTGGTGAATTGCAGCTGGTTCAAGACCGCCAGCAATTCCGGAGTAATGCCTAATCCATTAAAATTAGGCGCGATTTGTTTGTTGTTTGTCATAAAAAATATGTGACCCGAGTTTCTACTGGGCCACACTATGACACAAAAGATTCGAGTCGTAAGCTGTAAATACAGCTATACTTAATTAGAATAGATGAGTATAGCAGGAAAAAATGTTTTTGTCAAGGAGCTGTACTTGACAAAATTAGATAAATATGATATTATATTATATTGCCACAATTACGTGGCATTGTACACAATGGAAAGCGAGGAATCATGAATATGAAAAAGAAGGCCTCCATGCTGGCAAGTCTGGAAGAGCGACGGGTCATCGTGGAATTGTGTCCACGACCCGATTGCTGGCACTATCGGGTGCTGCGACCCGAGCAGCTTCCGGCCTCTCTCAGGAAGGAGTTCCGTCGTCTGGGCGAGCTCAGGGTCTAGCGCCGTGTCCTATCATCAAAGGATGGAGGTGTGATTATGCCTGACTGCTCGTTTGGGATCGTTCCCTTTCGTGTGGATGCGGACGCGATCCGCTTCCTGCTCGTTTGGGAGACCTGGGGAGAAGGTCACTGGAACTTCCCCAAGGGTCATGCCGAAGATGGTGAGACCCCCATTCAGACAGCTCTTCGGGAGCTGAAGGAAGAGACGGGACTCACCCCCGAGACCGTGATCTCCACGGAGCCGCTGGTTCAGACCTATTCGTTTGATGACAAGGGTCGCACGGTCCATCGTCGTCTGGAATACTTCGTGGCTCTGATGGGTGACGACGAGGTGGATCTCCGGGTAGAGGAGGTCAGCAGGTTCCAGTGGATGACCCTTGACGAGCTTCTCGTCGCGACGCCCTTCCCCGAACTTCGGGAAACGGCTCGCCAAGCACATCTCCTCGCGACAACACGATAAGTCTCTTCGGAGACAGGTCTTTCCAGAGCACCCGCCTATAAAGGGTGCTCATTTTTTTATACAAAAAAACAAGATAAAATATCTTGTCCTTTTGGCGGTTGCTGTGGGACGAAGTTAGAACTTTTTTAGATTATATAAAATAAAATTTACCCTTGTTTTTGGACATCTTTATTATTAGAGTTTTCTGGCGTATCGGATATTTCAAGTAGCAGTTTTATGATATCTTTTCTGTCTTTATCAGCCTCTTCTGCTAGAGCTATACGTTGGTTAATTTTAAAATACCAACATGATACTTCTCTCATAATAAAGAAAATTATGATCGGAAGTATTAATAAAATTATAAAAGTTAGCATTATTAATTCATTGCTATGTTCAGCAATATAATCATTAATAAAAAAATTCATAAATTTATATTAATTGTTATAATATTTAGTATTTATTTATTCGCTTCAAAAATATAACCATCTGGCTTGATTGGGAATTTGGTATTATCAATTGGATTTTTTATAATAGTTATTTTAGGGGACTCTGAGTTTATATTTTAAACAAAGTATATAAAGTATATTATATATTATATCATAAAATATCAAAAAACACCCATAATTAAATGTGTGTTTTTTGGCAGGGGAGGAAGGAATCGAACCCTCGCTAGAGGTTTTGGAGACCCCTGTACTACCACTATACTACTCCCCCTTAGAAGACCAAATTATTTGGTCTCTTTGTGATGAGTGTGCTTTTTGCAATGACGGCAATATTTTTGCAATTCCAATTTTGCCTTGATGGTTTTTTTATTGCGGTTGCTATGATAGTTTATTTTATGGCAATCAGCGCACTCTAGTTTTATTAGGTTGTCTTGTGGCATATTGTTGTTATTTAATTAATTGTTCAATCGCTGCCGCGAAGGATGGAGCCGGGAAGAGGATTTGAACCCCCGACCTACGGTTTACAAAACCGTTGCTCTACCAGCTGAGCTATCCCGGCACATGATATAAATTTTATAATAAAGAACTATTTAGGGTTTATCGCCCACAGGGCGACCCCGCCAAAGGCGGTGGCAAAACCGTTGCTCCCTGCCTGCCGGCAGGCAGGTACCAGCTGAGCTATCCCGGCAAAAGCTAAAATAACGGATTAAATTATAAGATAAAATCAGTAAAAAGTCAACCGTAAAAGAAAGTGTGTTTTTATGCTATAATATAAACAATTATGGCCTTTGAGGATTTATTAAAAAATAAAGAAAGCCAAGCTAGCCCGAAGTCAAACACTGGTCTGGTTAATTTATCTTCAAGTTTGGCTGCCATCCACCACGATCATGTTTTGAAAAGAGAAGGACTCTTGCAGTCCATGATGATCAGCCAAGGCGAGTGCGATTATTTAACTTTGCAGATTAGAGCTGGAAAAATGGACCTGCTCAGTAGTTTGTTGAATAAAAAAAGCGAGTTATTGGAAAAAAATATTATTTTTGCTGGTTTGACTGGCGTGCCTGATACTGGTGATTTGACGGCGGTCAATCGTCATAGTGATAAATTGACAAGATACCGCCTGGAGCTAGAAGCCATAAAGCAAGCCAAAAATAATCAAGGTCAATATATCCAAGAATTGTTAAATCAAATAAATCTTGGCGTAGATTTTGAAGGCAGTGTAGTAGATAATAGTGAAAATTATTTAACAGTAATTGCTGAAAAATTAAAGTTTGGCGGTATTATGGATCACGGCAAAGTAAGTCGTCTCTGTGGTTTTGCGGCTTCAGCTGCCAAAAACGGCGATCTACTGCTAGCGATAAAATCTTATTCCATAGCTGGCATGATTTTGAGTGTCAAAGATGATTTAAAAAAAATTATAAAAAAAGCCAAGAAACAAAAAAATCCCCAAAGCCAAGAGGCCGAAGAATTGTTAAAAAATTTATTACCCAAAGTAAATAAAAAATAAGGTAAACTTTATGAATAAAAAAGTATTAAACAAAAATATCAACGATCTAAAAAACATTACAGAAAATATTTTGATAAATCCTTATTCTTTTAAAAGGCCAAAAGTCACTGGACCCTACACCAGTATTTATTTGATTCGACATTGTCATCCAGCTTATGAATTGCAAGAACAGCTTGGTGACTTGAAAATGCCCTTATCCAGCATTGGCTTGCACCAGCGTGGTTTTTTGATTAAAAAATTATTGACTCTAGGTATAGACAAAATATACGTTAGTCAGTTTAGGCGTTCAAGAATGACGGCTCAACCATTGGCCGAAGCTCTTAATCTGCGTCCGATTATTGATCGCCGTCTCAATGAAATCAATTGGGAAAATTGGTACAAGATTAAGTATTTCAACATGAGCGATAAAACTAGAGTAAGGCGTATCAAAAATTATCGTCAAATGGAAAAAGGACTAGATAAAACTCAAGTTTTAGCCAGAAGATTGTTGGCTGATATTTATGAAAAAAATCAAAATAAAAAAATAGCTGTTTTTTGTCATGGTAATTTGATTCGCTCTATACTTACTGGCATTCTCAATGCTGATGTCATTGGTTTTTTGTCCATGGAAATATACCAATCATCTATATCAAAGCTGGTTATTGACGCTGACGGCTATGTCAAAATAAATTATATCAACAACATTGGGCATTTGCCGCATCGGCCTTATGAGGATTTATTTATGGCTTCTATAAACCAATAATTATTATATCAAAATTATGTTGAAAAAAAATTTAGTTTTATTGCTTGTAGTTATTTTGGTGGCAATTGGTTTTTATTTTCTTTTGCAGGATTCAAAAAAATCTCCAATCACTAAGTACATTAACAATTTTCAAGATTGTCTTAATGCTCGTTACGCGATAATGGAGTCCTGGCCTCGTGCTTGCCGGACACCCGATGGACGAATTTTCAAGGAAGATATTGGCAATCAACTTGAAAAAACAGATTTGATTCAAGTCACTGAACCACAAGCCAATCAAGAAATATCTACGCCAGTCGTTATTAAAGGCCAAGCCAGAGGCACTTGGTTTTTTGAGGCCTCATTTCCAGTGGAAGTTTTGGATGACAGTCAGTTGGCCATCGGAACGGGCATTGCGCAGGCCAAAGCTGAATGGATGACTGAGGATTTTGTGCCCTTTGAAGCCACTATTGATTTTGCCCGTCCTTTGTCAAAGCAGGGATTTTTGGTTTTGAAGAAAGATAATCCATCAGGCAATGCTCAATATGATGATCAGCTGATTATACCAGTCAGTTTCAACCAAGACACAATGTCAGTCAAAGTTTATTTTGCGACCAGCAAAACAGCCGGACAAGACGATTTTGATTGTAAATATTTGGAATCAGTCAACAAAGAAGTGCCAAAATCAACAGCCGTAGCCAGAGCAGCGCTGACTGCTTTGTTGGCTGGGCCTAGTGCTAGTGATAAAGCGAGTGGTTTTTATACAGCCATCAATTCCAATGTAAAAATAAATTCATTGGTCATTGATGACGGAGTGGCTAAGGTTGATTTTAATGAGCAAATACAATATCAGGTTGGCGGTTCTTGCAAGGTATCGACAATTCGTGAGCAGATCAATCAAACGCTATTACAGTTTCCCACAGTAAAAAGTGTAATCATTTCCGTTAACGGAGATGTGGAACAAGCTTTGCAACCATAATTAATTATTTACCCCGTTAAATAAATTTAATTTTCAGGGGTATAAAAGTTAGTAAAAAGTTTATAATTTTTGGTTTAAATTTGTTAAATATTAATAATTAAATTTAAGATTTTAAATTAAAATTTAAAATCTTATTTAACGGGGTGAATATGCCAACGAAAAAAAAGAAAAAAAATAGCAAAACAGAGGAGTATAGGGTATCTGGCGATCAGATTGTAAAAAAAGTAAAACAACTGATCAAAGAGGGAAATGCTCGGCGTATTATTATAAAAAATGAGCATGACGAAATTGTTATGGAAATACCACTGACCATTGGCGCGGTAGGTGCCATATTTGCGCCAGTATTGGCAGCTGTTGGCGCTTTGGCGGCCCTGATGACCAATTGCACCATAGTAGTGGAAAAGAAATAAATAATTTTTTATCAAAAGGAAAACCGCCAAGCAGTGTACGACTCATTGTTAAGTCTTGTTGCTGTACACCGCTTGGCGGCTTTTTTTACCCCACCCGAACTCGAGAATGACTAGGCCGAGGCGTTCTCCTCGGCAGGTCTGGCCTCGTCCGCTTCGGGCGAGGAGGGCACCATGCCATTGAGAATGCGCATGGCCCGATCGTACTCTCCACGGCCTTGCAGGCGCTGCGGAGCCTCGCCCAGAGCGTCGATCGCCCTGAATATGAGCTCCAGAGCGTTGGCGGCCGCGGCATCATCACGACGTGCCAGGATGTTGACACAGGTCAACATACCGTTCTCGCGGAAAGCGATGGTGTTCATCATGTCCGGCTTTTCGAGCCAGCGACGATGGATGCCGTGGACGATGGTCACCACCTGTTCGGGGTTGGTCGGAACATCGGTCGTACCCAGCGCCTGGAAAAAGCGCCGGGTGGTCTTGCTGACGACATCGCGGTCGCCGGCAACGCGAGCACTGGCCTGAGAATTGGCGGGTTTCGACATGACTAGAACCTTTCCGAATCCAAGTTGGCGGGTTCGTTTGGTCCATGGGGACCAATTCCTCCATGAAAAAACGGAAATTCCTCCTTTCTCAAACCATCCTTTAAGGTTTTGGGGCGGGGGTTTTTGATGAACAATAAAGAAATATTATATATAATTATCGACAAAATGTCAATAGCTTACAAAAAATTACACTAAAGTCGAAAAAAATATGGTATAATAATGTTATGCGTTTTTTCTATTTTATTTTATATATCGCTATATTTATTTTTCCAATTATAGTTCAAGCTCAAGTGTCAGATATAGATACTGATAATGACGGTCTGACTGACGAGCAAGAGCTGAACATTTATTTTACTGATCCCAAAAATCCAGACACAGATGGTGATGGTTATTTGGATGGTGAAGAAGTAAAAACCAGTTATTCACCACTTTTTGGTGATAAGAAAAAATTAATTCAAGTTGATTCAGACAAGGATTATCTTAACGATGCTTGGGAAATTATTTTGGGTACGGGATTGATGAATCCTGATTCTGATTATGATAAGTTTCTTGATGGTACAGAAGTGGCGGCTGGTTATGATCCATTAGATTCACAACCAAATAAGCTACCAAAAATTATAAAAGTAAATTTAGCTAAACAAAATTTAACATACACTTTTGGAGAAAAAACATTGGGCTCGTTTCCCATTTCCTCGGGAGTAAAAAAACTACCCACACCGCGGGGTAGTTTTACCGTATTATCAAAAATTCCAGTCAAGCGTTATCTGGGGACCAACTATGACTATCCTAACACCAAATGGAATTTGTCATTCAAAAATGGCTACTATATCCATGGTGCTTACTGGCACAACAAATTTGGTCAAACCATGAGTCACGGTTGCGTCAATGTGGCTTATGAAAATATGGAAGCGCTTTATTGGTGGGCGCAAATTGGCACGCCAGTAATTATTGAGTAAATTATTTTTTTGCTTTAAGTCGGGGAGTTTTAAATATTGGTAATTCAGCTTGTTGGCCAAGAAATTTCTTGGCCATTTTTTTGCCAGCGGGCGTGAGCTTGATATGAGTGATAAATAATTTGTGCTGGGTCTTTTGACCAAAGCCCACTAAGTAGCCCTGATTGATTAAACGCTCCAAGCTCTTGGTAATGATATTGGCTTGCAGTTTTGTGCTGGGGGTCTTTTTTTTATTGCTATAATATTGAGTCAGCACAGAGCGGCTTAAGCGATTTTTAGTATTTTCACCAGTTTGCCTAATAATGTATTTTTGTAAGGGAGAGAAGGGCATAGTTGTAATATATATAAGTATTATGGCACTTCTGTATAATTTGGCAAATAAATTTAATTTGCGGGGTCATAAATGTTAATCGGAAATTTATAAAATTTAGCATAAATTTATTAATTGTTAGTAATTAAATTTAAGATTTTATATTAATAAAATTTAAAAATTTATTTAACAAGTCAAATTTATTTTTTGCGATTTTGTTAGCGTTTACCCTGTGGATAAGTCGGGTGTTTTGACAATTCTTCACATTTCCCAGAAAATATGCTATATTTCTAGTGGTAATTAATAATTAACCAATAAATAGATGGCCAAGATGACTAAATCACAATTGCTCGAGGCATTAGCCAATAAGAGCGAATTGTCAAAAAAGCAGGCAAAAATTGTTTTGGATGTTCTCGTGGAGTTGGCTTACAAAGAAGTCAAAACCAATGGAGAGTTTTCCATGCCTGGTATGGGTAAACTAGTTAAGAAGCATAGAGCAGCCAGACAAGGCAGGAACCCTGCGACCGGCGCTACTATCAGCATTCCAGCCAAGACTGTGGTGAAATTCAGAGTTGCCAAAGCCGCTAAGGATGCAATCTTATAAGGTATTTTGAGACTTATTAAATCCAGCCCTTCTTAAAAGGGCTGGATTTATTTTAGATAGAGATAGACCATATTAGCGCCATTGGCTATGGGTATTATTTCATCAGCGCTAGCACTAGCTTGCTGGTTGGCAGATTTGCTGGAGTGCCAATAATTGTTTACTACTAGGTATAGGCGTTTTACTTGGGCTTTGTCCATGGCTTGCTTAGCTGTTTGACGACTAGCTTCACCCTCAATCATTGTCAAAAATTCTTGATAGATATTGTTGTTGCCCAAGGGCATAGAATAGAAAAAATTATCATTATAATAATTAGCAAAGCCAAGTTCGTGAATAGCGGCCGCACCAACCATTTGATTGGCTAGAACCACATAGGGTTCACCTTTGGCGTCTGCTTCAATATATTGGACAGTTTGTAGATCAGCCGCGGTCACATTGGCGCTTTTGGTGTTTAAATAACGGTCATAGACAGGATAAGAAAAATAAGTACTGACTAAGAGCGCCAGAGTGACAATGACTGAGATCCAAACACCATTTATTATGGTCGGCTGTTTTTTGATGTAATGATGGAATAAGTAATAAAAGGTTGTTAAAAAAATCGGCAAAGCGCACAAAGCAATTAAAAAAAGAATGCGATTGGGATAGTCGTCTTTTTGGTAAGAAATTTGTAGATTAAAATTAATAAAACTTTTGGTCAAGATATAGTT
The DNA here is from genome assembly GCA_964540095.1 of uncultured Gammaproteobacteria bacterium. Classification (GTDB taxonomy): domain Bacteria; phylum Patescibacteriota; class Patescibacteriia; order UBA1558; family GWA2-36-10; genus CALMZN01. The sequence goes on from CAZILH010000002.1 coordinate 9,822, forward strand.
GCTGAGCAAGATGCCCAGTAGAATCAGTTGATTCCTAAAAAAAGTAATTTTGTGGTTGGCTAGTATGAGGTAGAGCCCTATGATGGCAACCATAAAGTAAATTAGAGCCATATTTTGTCCTATATTGTGTAGCCAGTCAAAAGGAAAATCATAATTTTGTACCCAAGTGGCTGTCAAATTTGGCCAGGGCCACTTCAGTGGTTGGTTGATGATATTATTAATCGGCACACCATTGACCCACTGATAAACTCCCAAGAAAATTGGTAGGGTAATTGCGGAAAAAGAGTAAATAATAATATTAATTATTTTTTTTAAATTTCTTGATTTTAATAAATAATCAAAAGATAAAATAAAAGCCATAAAAAATAGAGGAATACCAGAAATAGGATGGATGGTCAGAGCTATGAGGGCCAAAATAAAACTAAACCAAAATGGTATTTCATTTTTTCTAAGTTCGGGAGCAATAAATACCACCAAAACCATAAAAAGAAATGATACGCTTTGCGGGCTGGTCATAATAAAATAACTAAAGCCAACCAAGGAGCTTAACAAAACACCCAAATAGCTCATGCGGTAGGACCACTTGAAACTGTGGCGTAAGCCATAAAATATACTGCTCGGCCAGAGCAAAGAAAATAACACGGGTAATAATAATTTATTCACTGCCAAGACATCGACTTGCCATAATTTGCTCAAAAATAAACTCAAGCCATATTGACCAACATAGATATAGAGGCGGGGCTGTATAGTGCCAGTATCTTCAATAATTTTTAAAGTGGCACCATGTATAAAAGAGTCATAGCCATAGCCCAAGCGATACAGGATAAGTGCTATACTGCTCAGTAGTAAAAAGTGCGCTACAATCAAATAAATATTTTTGCTACTTTTTTTGTTCAAAATAGTCCAGACCAAGGCCAAATTACTTATTCCCAATAGCCACCAGAATTTGAAGCTGACCAGTTCCCAAGGAGAGCGGATCAGGCCAGAGCTGGCCTTGTGGAATAGATAGTAGACCAACAAGGCGTCAATAAGTAAAACTAAGCAGGGGAGAATCAAATTTTTCCAATTATTTGGTTGCCAAATTTTTAAGCTAAAATTTTCTAGAAAAATATGCTCTTTTTTACCAAAAAAGGAAAGTAGTTCTATAACTAGCGGTATGGTGAGTAGGGTCAGTAAAAAAACAGCTAAGTTTATTTTGTAAAGATGGTAGGCGATGGTGTAAGTGGCGCAAACCACAGCCATGATCAAAAGCAGGCCAAAGAGATTTTTTAATCCCTGATGGACTCGGGGGAAAAATATATCGGCCGCTTTTTTGCTGTTGTACCACAAAAAAATCACTCCTACTATAATTCCCAAAACCGTTGATTTGAATAAAAAAATATTGACCAAAATTAAGATCAATAATAGTATTTGCCAGGCATTATGTTGTGGTCGGCTGAAAGTAAGCATCTTGGAAATTGATTGGAAATTTGCACGCCGCCGCATCAAGCCACGATGCTCGACACTTAGGGAAGGATAGCGGCCTATAAAAAAGTTTAATTTGTTAATTAAAGTTTGCTTTGGCGTGCGAGATGTGGTTATATCAAACTTTATAATTAAATCGGCAAGACCCGATGCTTAACATTGGGGTAGAGCTAATTTATTGACAGGTATATTTTACGCTTTTTTAGCCCTTCTGTAAACCAAGAACTTCTGCTAAAATATAGCTATGAAATTAAGGAAAATCTCCATTGTTTTATTGTTTCGGGGTTTGTGGATAATTTTGGCCATGGCTTTGCTGCTTTTTGTCATTTCCCGCAACATTTATACTGGTCGCATTTTGGCTTACAAAATTGACTTTGAGGACAACAGCACCCCTAATTATCGTGGCTGGTATCCAAATACTAGGACTAGCTATGATTTTAATGATCAAAAACTCTACATTCAGGGCGAACCCGTCTATCTCAAGGTCTATTTGCCGACTAAATTTGATGTTATGTCCGTCAAGGGTTCGTGGAGTATGTCTAGCTCTACTGTGCGGCTTGGCCTGAAGCAGGCGGATGATTCTTGGTTTTATAAAGATATGGACCAGAGTGTTTGGTCAGCTAATTTTGACTTGCAACAAGCCAAAATATACCGTAAGCAAATAGAGCTAATGATTTCCATTCCTGATTACAAGGCAGAAGAAAATATATATTTAGATAACAATTGGCAGATAGAATTCAAAAAATGAATAATAGAAAAATAATAATCAAAGATTTTTTTAATACAGCTTTTATTACTTGGCTGTTGCTTTTGGTTTATGAATTATTAAGCCCCGGAGCAGTACAACGCTACATAAATTTAGAATATTATTTTTATTTTTTGTTGTTAATTTTTGTGTTTCGTCAAATTTTAAAATTTTAATTAATTCCACATTTTGTGGTATAATATAGCTATGTATAAAAAGACCAAGGTTGCTTTGAAGAAGCAGAGAAAAAATAAAGGAAAAAAAGTTTCTAACGTGCGTTATCGTTAAGACTAAAATGGAAAAACAAAAACAAAAAATGTACGTGGTGGCTGTCGATATGGGGTATGGCCATCAGCGTGCGGCCTATCCGTTTATAGCTTCCAGCCAAAACGGTGTTATTAACGCTAATCATTATGCGGGCATTAGCCGTCGTGAAGAGAGATCCTGGAATAGTGGACGTTTTTGGTACGAATTAATTTCTCGTTTTAAAAATGTTCCCTTGATTGGCAGTCTTTCTTTCAAAATCATGGATCATTTCCAGGAGATTGATCCTTTTTATCCTAAGCGTGATTTATCAAAGATTTCTCAACAATTGGTTTGGTTTTATAAAAAAGTCAAAGATGGTCTGGGTAAAGCGTTAATTGATGAATTAAACAAAAAACCCCTGCCATTTTTGACTACTTTTTTTGTGGCCGCTTATTTTGCCGAATATCACGGCTATAAAGATAAGATATATTTGGCTGTTTGTGATGCTGATGTGGCTCGGGCTTGGGCTCCAGTCAATCCTTCCAAAAGCCGTATAATATATTTGGCGCCAAATAAAAGAGTAAAAAATAGATTAAGACTTTATGGTGTCAGAGAGAGTCATATTTATGTGACTGGTTTTCCTTTGCCCAAGGAAAATATCGGTGGCTATAAGTCCAATATTTTGCGGCATGATTTGAAAGCGCGTTTATACAATCTTGATCCCAGGGGAGTTTATCGCAAAAAATACGCCAAAGTCATAGAAGATTATTTGTGTCCAGTCAGAGAAATAAAAAAGAAACATCCTTTGACTATTACTTTTGCGGTCGGTGGTGCTGGCGCCCAAAGAGATATTGGGGTGATGATACTCCAGCGTCTGAAAAAACACTTGAAAAAAGGTAAAGTCAGGTTAAATTTAGTGGCTGGCGCTCGCAATGATGTTTATTTATATTTTGAAAAGGCCTTGAAATACAACAACTTGGCCAACACCAAGAATGTACGCATTATTTACGCCGAAGATAAAGTAGAGTATTTCAAAATTTTTAATGAGGCCTTACGCACTACTGATGTTTTGTGGACCAAGCCCTCGGAGCTGACTTTTTATTGTGGCTTGGGTATACCAATCATTATTTCTGAGCCAGTGGGTTCCCAAGAGCAGTACAACAGGGATTGGCTATTCAATATCGGCGCGGGTATTGATAGTCCAGATCCTCGTTATGTTGATGAGTGGTTGTTTGATTTTTTGGATTCGGGCTGGCTAGCCGAAGCCGCTATGGAGGGCTTTTTGGATGCACCCAAACACGGTACCTATAATATTGAAAATATAGTTTTACGCGGTAAAATCACGGAAATAGACGAGGTGCATTTGCTCTAAAATATGATTATTGAACAAGCCAAAATTAATTGTTACAAAAGCATTAAGCAGTCCATACTGCTTAATCTTCATAAAATTAACATTATTATTGGCCAAAATAATTCAGGTAAAAGTAATATTTTGGACGCTATCCAGTTTGCCCTGCAAGCTCCGGGTCAAACCAGTAGTATTTTTTACGAAAAAACTGACTTGGAGCTCAAAGTTTTTTTTAATCCCGAGGAACAAAATAGATGGCAATTGCCTGAGCCGAGTGGTATTTTTGTTCAAAAAAAAAGCGATCGCGAATTAAAATTTACCAGGCAGACCTTGCCTTACAATAGCGCTTTAAGCAAAATATTGAGTCCGCAAGTCAAGAGATTGGACGAGGAGGCCTTTGCTAATTATCATCAGATTGAGATTGACTACCGCAGTTTGCAACACTTCCCAGGGTTTTATCTGCGTTTTCAGGAAAATTTGAAAAAACATTTTCCCAAAATATTGGCCTCACATAATGCTTTGGATATCAATTATGAAGGTGACGGTCTTTATGAAGGGGACAGGCGAGTGACGATTGATCGCTTGGGTTCTGGTTTTCGGCGGATATTTATCATGTTGCTATATATTTTCCATCCCAGTTTTCAGCTAGTGTTGATCGATGAACCCGAAACCCATTTGCATCCGGCTTTGCAGGAGCGACTCTTGTGGGCTATGCAAAATAGCGATGCTGGGCAAATTATTTTTACCACGCATTCGCCGCTTTTTCTGACACCCATGACTTTACCGCAAGTTGTGCGAGTAAGCAAAGATGAGAAATCAACCAAAGCATATGGCATTTCTCATGTTGGTGACACTCACGGCTATTATGATCCTCAGCGCTTACTGCAAGAGTTGAACGCTGACAATTTAGAAATGTTTTTTGCCGATGAAGTTGTCATGGTTGAAGGAATGTCCGACAAATTATTATTGCGCGGTTTGATTGATCATTTTTATGAGGGAGACAAGGATATAAAAGTTGTCCAGACTCATGGCAAGGGTAATATGAAAGTTTATATTGATCTTTTGAAAATGTTTGAAATACCATATCGCATTATCATGGATAGAGATGTTTTCAATCACGATGATTTGTTTGAATTACTGGCTCATTTGAAAATTCATCTGCCCAAGATGTCTCAAGATGAGCTTATTAAAGAGTTGAAAAAAAGTAATGTTTATATTTTTCCCAATGGCGACCTAGAAGCCAACTATCCAAGAAGATACCAAAAAGATAAAAGTAAATCGCTCAATGCTTTGCGAGCCGCCAATAGAATATCCCCAGAAGATTTTCTGTCAAACAACATGAGTAATTTGCGGGAAATAATAAATGGTTTGTAAATTAAAAAAATCTAGCGGATGACTAGAAAAAAAGGGGGGGAGCCGACTGCGTAGTCGACTCCCCGTACAAGGAAGGTTCGAAGGCGTTTTTTGGGGGCCATGCTAAGGTTAGCCCTTACGGCTGGTCTCGCGGCATTTGGCGCCTCCCATGTGGGGTGGCAGCAGGTATCCGCGAGGCGTCGCTTCGCTACTCAACCGAGTAGGTGTTTGCCTCGCCAGCGCCGAGTTCGTCAGGCGGCTGCGTCGCCGATGTGGGCGTCGCTGCCGGTCGCCTTGGGGATCGTCGTCGAGATCGTCGTCGAGATGATTGTGGCCAAGTTGTTGTTCCTGAGCGCCAGCATAAACATCTGTCCTCCTTCTCCCCGCGTATCGCAGGGTTAGTGTGGATTTTGTGATGTTGACTGTAGGATATCACACTATTAAATATTTGTCAAGGGGTTTAAGTAAAATATAATAAATTTTGGCTAATATTAGGTAAAATAATTAAATAATAATTTATGACTTGGTTAATAGTTGCTATAATTGCTTATATAGTCATGGCCGCAGTCAATGTGGCTGACAAATTTGTTCTAGAACACGTGGTTTCAGGGCCCAGAACTTACACTTTTCTGGTTGGCGCTTCTGGCGCAGCCGTTATAGTACTGGCGCCGTGGTTTTTGCAGTGGCCGGGCTGGGGTTTGTTTTTGTTTGATGTCTTGGTGGGCTCTTTTTTTGCGGCTGGTATATTTTTTCTTTATTCAGCGCTCAAAGGTCACGATGCTTCGCAGATATTTACTTTGGTCGGTGGCACAGTACCGATCTTTACGGTTATTTTATCAATAATTTTTTTCAAAGAAATATTTAGTACCAATCAGTGGCTGGCCATTGTCTATCTGATATTGGGTACTATGATTATCTCGGCTATTTCGCCTCGGCACAGCATCTGGTATGAGGTCAAACATTTTTTACACATTGATTTTGATAAAAGATGGCACAGTATTTTGTTTTCTTTTATTTCGGCTTTATTTTTTGCCTTATTCTGGTTTGGCAGTAAAGTAGCTTACAATAGCCAGGAATTTTTAAGTGCTTTTATTTGGATACGCTTGGGTACTTTTTTTGCGGTGCTGTGTTTGTTGTTTAGTCCGCGCAATCGTCAAGGTATATTGGCTGATCTTAAGAAGTCAAAAGGCAAGAAGCAGAACAAATTTATTTTTCTTGGCACCCAAGTTGGCGGTGCTATTGGGTCGGTTTTACAGAATTACGCCGTGGCCTTGGGCTCGGTGGCTCTAGTGACTTCCTTACAAGGTCTGCAATATGGTTTGATTTTGGCTTTTACTTATTTTATAACTATTTTTTATCCCAAAATTATCAAAGAAAAGCGTTCCAAAAAAATCATGGCTTACAAAATTATTGCTGCGGTGCTGGTAGCCATGGGTTTATTTTATATGTCTCAATAAATTATGCGTCGAGCTTCAAAAAAATTAAGAATAATTATTTGGGTTTTATTTCTGGTCTGGTTTTTTTGGTGGTTAAAATTTGCCAATCATTATCCAAGCAAAATTACGCTCCAAGCCAAGCCGGATTTTTGGGGAGTCACTTATTCTTCCAAATTGGCGGTCAACTTGGGATTGGATTGGGGAGAGACATTCATACACATCATCGATGATCTGGGAGTCAAAAATGTCCGCCTGCCAATTTATTGGGACTGGATTGAAGAGGAAAAAAACGAATATGATTTTTATGCCTTTGACTACATGCTGGATCAGGGCCAACAGAGGAATGTTGATTTTATTGCCAACATTGGTTGGCGACTGCCGCGCTGGCCAGAGTGTCACTCGCCGGTTTGGCTTGATAAAAATGATGAAGCTAGCAGAAAAGCAGAAATTTTAAAAATGTTGAAAACAGTGGTAGAGCGCTATAAAGATCGACCAGAAATTGTGGCTTGGCAGGTTGAAAACGAGCCCTTATTTGATTGGTTTGGCGAGTGTCCCAAAGGCGACAAGGAATTTTTGGAACAGGAAGTAGCTTTGGTAAGAAGTTTGGATAATAGGCCGATAATAATTTCCGCTTCTGGCGAGTTGAGCACTTGGCGTCAAGAAGCCAAAATTGGTGATATATTTGGCACGACCATGTATCGAGTGGTGTGGAATAATTGGTTTGGCTATTTTCGTTATCCGTGGCCAGCTTGGTTTTATCCACTCAAGGCCAATTTAGTTGGTCTGCCAAAGCACAGAGTGGTAATTAGCGAACTGCAGGCCGAGCCCTGGGTGCCACACGGTTCTCTGATCACTTTAAAAAATGAAGAAATACAAAAATCATTGCCAATCAAGCAATTGTCTGCCAATTTGCAGTATGCTATAAATACCAACTTTGATCAGGCCTATTTATGGGGAGTGGAATATTGGTATGCCAAATATCAGCAAGGTGATCATAGTTATTGGAATTTTATGAAGCAAATTTTGAAAAGTGCTCGTTATGATTAGCTATTTACATTAATAAAATATTATGTTCTAATATAATAAATCTCCAAGAAGGGGATTTATTTGTTTTTTTCAGCTGATTTTGTTATAATTACCGCAATATTAATTTAAATTTTAGTGAATAGAGCAATAAAATTATTTATTTGGCTAGTTGTTGTTAGTGTTGCCTATCCGGCAGCGGCTTTTCGTCAGGACTATACTCCAATTGACCCCTATCTTTTGCAACAAAGCTATTTGCGAACCATTAATACTCAGGGCTCGTGGTCTTATCAATCCAAAGAAAACAAAGAAGTCGTGGTGGCTGTTTTGGACTCTGGTATTGATATCAGTCACCCAGATTTGGTCAATAATATCTGGATCAATAGTGACGAAATCCCTGGTGATGGACTAGATAATGATAGCAATAGTTATATTGATGATATTAATGGTTGGGATTTTGTGGATAGCGACAATGAGCCAACACCAGTTTTGATTGAGGGGTATGATTATACAGCAGTAAATCACGGCACAGTAATTGCTGGTATTATTGCTGCTTCAGCCAATGATGAGGGAATTGTAGGCATCAATCCTAAAGTAAAAATAATGGATTTGAGGATTTTGGATGCTAAGGGCACGGGTAATACTTTGGTTTTGTCGCAAGCGATTGATTATGCTGTGGAAAATGGCGCTGCAATTATCAATCTTAGCTTGGTGGGCAAATCAATTGATGAGTCCTTAAAAAAATCTATTACCAATGCCTACAATAGTGGCGTGATGATTGTGGCTGCCTCAGGCAACGAGAGTAAGAGTGGCATTGACCTAGATACAGAGCCAGCTTATCCAGTTTGTGATTTTGATAGTGTCAACAGAGTGCTGGGTGTGGCGGCTGTTGATAGTCAGAATAAATTATCAGTTTTTTCCAACTACGGTGAAAAGTGCATAGACATATCAGCACCGGGTGTAAATATTTATTCTACTGTTTATCATGATTTGACGGACATCAATTTCAGCAGTTATTATCGTGGCGGTTGGTCTGGCACTTCGGTGGCTGCTCCGATGGTCACTGGGGCGCTGTCTTTAATCAAAATGAATTATCCCAACTTGCGTCCAGCGGACATATATTCAATTTTGTTGTCTAGCTCCGATAGTTTGCAAGCAGCCAGTCCCTTGATTTACAAAAAATTAGGCAAAGGACTGCTCAATATTGGTGCCGCCTTAGATGCGGCTGATAAATATTACAACCAAACTATAAAATTAGTTTTGGCGCCGCAAGCTGGTTTAAGCCCAGAAATTTTGATCATGAATGATAAGGGCAATTTGTTGTCTTCGTTTTTGGCTTATGATAAAAAATTTAAAGGCGGAGTCAATATTTCTACCGGCGATTTAGACAACAATGGTTCTTATGAAATAGTGACCGCGCCATTATCAAAAGGTGGGCCGCATGTCAGAATTTTTTCCAATCAAGGATCACTGCTTAATGAATTTTTTGCTTATGACGCCAAGTATTCAGGGGGAGTCAATTTAGCTTTGGGTGATTTGTATGGTGATAAAAATAAACAAATAGTTACAGCACCAGTGACCGGTGGTTCGGAAATAAGAATTTTTAATTCCAGCGGTACATTATTACGCAGTTTTTTGGCTTATGATGCCAAGTTCAAAGGCGGTGTGAATGTAGCGGTTGGTGATATTGATAATGACGGTAAAGCGGAAATCATCACTGCTCCGGTCGCTATGGGCGGTCCGCATATCAAAGTATTCAACAGTGAAGGATTGCTTTTGTATCAATTTTTTGCCTATGACAAAAAAATGATCAAAGGAGTTTGGCTGACAGTTGGCGATGTTGATTTTGATGGTTGGCAAGATATCATCGTTGTGCCAGCCAAAAATAGCGCGCCCCAAGTCAAAGCCTTTAATTTCAATGGTACACCACTTTACGACTTCATGGCCTATAGCCAGTATTTGACGGTCGGCATTAGATTGCAAGCTCGCGATTTGTCTGGTGACTTGAGGCCAGAAATATTGGCCTTGCCCAACAAAGGATCATCGGCCTTGCTTCGAATATACGACTACAATGGCTTAGAAAAAGACAGCGTGTATTTGCGAAATCCGCAAGACAAAAATGGCTATAATGTTGATATTTTAGTTGATTAAATTATGAATATTTCTGTTGTTATTCCAGCTTTCAATGAGGCCACTGTGATTGCTGAGACCATAAAAAAAATAAAAAAATATTTGCAAAGCAACAATATCGTTGGTGAAATTATAGTAGTTGATGATTGTTCTACTGATAGCACCTTGGCAGTTTTAAAAAATATTAGCGACATAAAAGTTCTTAAAAATTTGAGAAATCACGGTAAGGGTTACTCGGTGCGCAAAGGAGTGCTGTCAGCCAAACAAGATTGGATTTTGTTTATGGACGCTGACAATTCTACTGACATTTCCGAGCTAGATAAATTTAGCAAATATTTATCTGATTATGATGTCTTGATTGCTTCTCGCGCTCTGCCAGAATCAAATATTGTTGTTAAACAAAATATAATAAAAATCACCTTGGGACGCTTGGGGAATTTAGTTATACGCTTGCTTATTGATCCTCGCATCAAAGACACTCAGTGTGGTTTTAAGCTTTTTAATAAAAAAGTTCAACCGCTGTTTAACAAAATAACAATTGATGGATTTGGTTTTGATTTTGAACTCATTTGGTTAATCAAAAAAAATAATTTGCGTATCAAAGAAGTGCCGGTGACTTGGGTCAATGATTTTGCTTCTAGTGTCAAATGGTGGCACTACCCGAAAGTATTGGCTGAAGTGTTGGCAGTAAGAATTAATAATTTATTGGGAAAATATAATTAATAAAAATATGTCCACAAAAATTTTAATGGAAAACAAAAATGTCTTAGTGCTGGGCGGGGCTGGCTTTATTGGTGCTCATCTTTGTGAAGAGCTAGTCAAAAAAGGAGACAATGTAATTTGCGTTGATAATTTTGTGTCTAGTGATGTTGAAAATATTCGGACCCTGTTAGAGTACCCAAATTTTGAATTTGTTCGTCACAATATTACTAAGCATATTGATTATGAAGAATTACCAGAACTAAAGCGTTTCAAAGTTGATATTCAGGGTTTTCAAGAAATTTATAACTTGGCCTGTCCGACAGCGCCCAAAGATTTTCTTAAATTTCCCGTACAAACCACCACAGCCAATTCAGTTGGCGTGATCAAAAGTTTGGAGTTAGCTAAAAGACACAAAGCTAAGTATTTACTAGCTTCATCTTCGGCGGTTTATGGACAGCCACCAGCCAACAGTGAACCGGTGCCTGAGGACTATATTGGTTTGTTGGATTTCTTGGGGCCACGCGCTTGTTATAATGAGGGCAAAAGATTTGCGGAAATGGCCACGGCCGTTTATCGTGATAATTGCAAAGTGGACGCCAAAATTGCTAGAATTTTTAGCACCTATGGCCCAAAAATGTTGCAACACAGCGGTCGGCAGGTAGCTGATTTTATTCGGCAAGCAGTAGCCAATCAAGATGTCACTATTGCTGGTGGCAAAGATCTGACCATGACTTTTTGCTATGTCAAAGATATTGTTGATGGCCTGATTAATTTGATGGCTTCAGAAATTACTAAACCAGTCAATATGGGTAGCGAAAAACCATATACCTTGACCCAAGTGGCTGAAAAAATAATTAAATTCACCAATTCTAGTTCCAAAATTAACTACGGTGATCAGTATGCGCATTCTAATCAACCAACAACTCCGGATATTTCTTTTGCTAAAAATGAGCTAAACTGGTTTCCCTTGGTTGATCTTGATGAAGGATTAAAGCTGGCTATTGATTATTACCGGGCTATATCTGTATTACACGAGACAATTCAGGGTCAGGCCTATTCTGACACTGAGGAATAAAATTAATTTAAAAGATCTATCTTTCTTTGCTAAAAAATTATGAATGTTTTTGTGGTAATCCCTAGCTGGAATGAAGCCAAAAATATTGGCGCTGTTTTGCAGTCACTGAAAAAATACGATTATCAAATAGTAGTGGTGGATGACGGCTCAACTGATCAAACTGCAAAAATAGCTCGAGATATGGGTGTGATGGTATTGCAACACGAAATAAATCGCGGTCAGGGGGCGGCGCTTTATACTGGCAATTTATACGCTTTAGCTCAGGGAGCAGATATTATTGTACATTTTGACTCAGATAGACAGTTTTTAGCGGAAGAAATTTCTCAAGTGATCGCACCGATAATTAAAAATCAGGCCGACATTGTTTTTGGTTCCAAATTTTTGCAAAATAACAAAATTCCTTGGCGGAAAAAGTTTTTTATTATTAAACCAGCAATTTATCTTAATAATTTTTTAACTGGTCTGCCACTCACTGATGCTAACAATGGTTTTCGGGCCTTGAGCCGTCAGGCAGCGGAAAAGATTGAGATTAGGCAAGATGCCATGGCGCATAATAGTGAGATAGTCGCTAAGACTAAAAAATTAGGATTGCGCTACCAAGAAGTGCCAGTGACTATTATTTATCATAAATTTGGTCAGGGTTTTGGCGGTGGCTTAAAAATATTAATTGATTGGTTTTTTAAAAAATAATATGTTGATTTTACAAATTATTGTTTCAATTTTTGTGGCTAGCAATATTTGGCGGATTGTCAGTCAGTTAAAATCTCAAAAAATTACGGCCTCTAGTTTTGGTTGGTGGCTGATATTGTGGCTGATAGTGCTAGTGGTATTTTGGGCGCCTGATAGTACGGGATATTTAGCGCAACTCTTGGGAATTACTCGCGGAGCTGACTTGATGATTTATGCTTCAGTTTTGTTGATATTTTATTTGCTGTTCAAAATATTTATACGCTTAAATAAAACAGACGAAGCAATCACCAAACTAGTTAGACAAAGAGCTTTGGAAGACAAAAACATTAATGAGCAAAAATAAAGTAGTTTTAATTATTGCTAGTTTTAACGGCCAAAAATATTGGCCGGATTTGTTGCCGGCTTTAAACAAAGAACATTATGCTGATTTTGATTTGGAGATTGTGGTAGTTGATAATAATTCTAGCGATAATAGCGCTGAATATATTCAAAATAATTTTCCTAATTTTAAGTTAATAAAATTATCAAAAAACGAAGGATTTGTCGGCGCTAATAACGCTGGCTATTTTTATGCTAAAGAAATTGGTGCCAAATATATTTATTTATTAAACCAAGATACAGTCATTACTAAAAATTTTTTACAGCCACTCCATGATTTTGCTGAAAAGAATAAATTTGGTAGCTTGCAGTCCAAAATTAATCTTTGGCCACAGAAAGACAAGCTTAACACTCTAGGCAATCAGATTCATTTCTTGGGTTTTGGTTATGGCCTAAAAAGCGGACAACAGGATTTGCAACATTATAGCGTCAGAAAAATTAACTACTGTTCGGGCGCTGGGGTTTTTATCAATATGTTGGCCTTAGAAAAATTAGGTTATCTTTTTGATGATACCATGTTTGTCTATTTGGAAGATTTGGATTTGGGCTGGTCTTTGCAACTTTTGGGCTATGACAATTATCTGGTGCCGGCTAGTCAGATTTATCACAAATATGAATTTAGTCGGAGCATGCAGTCAGTCAATTGGTTTGAGCGTAATCGTTTGTGGGTTATGCTGAAGAATTATCATGTTTTGACTTTGATATTAATTTTTCCAGCTTGGCTGGTGATGGAAATCGGTCAGCTGTATTTTGCCTGGAAAAACCACTACTTAACAAAAAAAATTAAGGCCTATGGTTTTATTTTTTCCTTTACTCAGTGGCAAAAATTACTATATTATAGAGCTTTGATACAGAATAATAGACAGCGCAATGATCATCAGGTAGTACTCAATTTTTCTGGCAAAATTAGGTTCCAAGCCCTAGATAGTTTATCCTTGCGTTTGGCCAACTTTTTCTTTAGTATATACTGGAGTTTAATTAAATTAATTATAATTTGGTAATGAAGATCGCGGTTGTTTGTTCAACTTTTCCGCCATACAGAGGAGGCATGGGCAATGTGGCTTATTATAATGCTTGGTATCTGGCTACTCAGGGTCATCAGGTGACAGTATTCACGCCATTTTATAAGCGCCTCAAAAATGTCAAAGATGAATATCCGTTTAAAGTGGTGCGTTTGTATCCGTGGTTTAAATATGGCAATGCTGGATTTTTGCCGCAATTGATTTGGAAGCTCTGGAAGTTTGATATTATTCATTTGCACTATCCTTTTTTTGGCGGGGCGGAAATAATTTATTTTCTAGATAAAATAAAAGATATAAAATTGGTGATCACCTACCACATGGATTCGATTAGTGCCGGTATATTTACTAAATTTTTGGGCTGGCATACGGAGCATGTTTTACCACGCATTATTGATCGGGCTGATAAGGTTTTGGTGACATCTTGGGATTATGCCAAAAGTTCTGCTTTGCGAGATTGGATTGAGGCCGAGCCGGAAAAGTTTGTAGAATTACCGATTGGTGTCAATCATTTGCTTTTCAAACCGCGTTTTAGAGACAAGGATCTGACGGAACGCTACGATCTTTATGACAAGCAGGTGGTTCTTTTTGTGGGAGCTCTAGATCGGCCGCATTATTTCAAGGGGGTTAATATTTTGATTCAGGCGATTTTTAAAATAAATGACAGTGATGATTTTCGAGTTTTGATTGTTGGTGGCGGAGATATGTTGGACAGCTACAAAAGTTTAGCTGATAATTTGGGCTTGAGTAAAAAAATTATTTTTGTCGGTCGAGTCGATGATCAAGAATTACTAAAATATTATAGCTTAGCCGATATGTTGGTTTTGCCTTCTATTGATCGCTCGGAGGCCTTTGGTATTGTGGCTCTGGAGGCCATGGCTTGTGGCATACCAGTGATTGCTTCGGACTTGGCTGGTGTCCGGTCAGTAGTAGGCAAAAAAGAAACCGGCTTGTTGGTCAAACCGGGCAGTGTGCAAAATCTGACCGATATGATCCATACTTTGTTGAAAAATTCCAAGCTAGCCAGGACCTATGGTCAAGCTGGTCGGCAAAAAGTTTTGGATAATTATACTTGGGAGACAGTGGGTAAAAAATTAAATGAAATTATAAATAATTTGAGTTAATTGATCCAGTTAGAAATTCACTAAAATAATATTTATGATATATAGTATGGGTTATTTGTTAAAATTTTACTTTGGTAGTCAAAGATTTAATTATCTAAATTTCTATATGTTAAGGATGAATCCAGTTAGAAATTCACGAAACAATGTTTAGTAATATGTGTAAAAAATATTTGTTAAAATTTTACTTTGGTAGTCAAAGATTTAATTATCTAAATTTCTAGCTGGATGAAATTCGCGATTATTAGCAATTTATATCCGCCGCTTATTCGCGGTGGAGCAGAAATAATAGCGGCCCAAGAAGCCAAGGGTTTGAAAAATGCTTGGCAACATGTTTTTGTTGTTAGCTCCAAACCGCGGAGTATAAAAGTAAATGATCAAACTATTCGCGCGGATAATCATAATTTTTGGCTGGACGAAGAAGATGGCGTGGCTGTCTATCGCTTTGTGCCGATTAATATTTATTATTATATCAATGATTTTTTGCACGCTGCTCCTTGGCGATTAATTTGGCACATTATTGATACTTTTAATATTTTTTCTTATTGGCAAGTCAAGAAGATTTTACTTCGAGAAAAGCCCGATGTGGTTATTACTCACAATTTGATGGGCTTGGGTTTTTTGATTCCTTTGTTGATACGTCGTTTGGGTATCAAACATATTCATACAGTGCACGACGTGCAACTGGTCACTCCTTCTGGGCTAATTATCAAGGGCCAAGAAAATAATTGGCAACACCGTTTTTTTCAGTATCTTGGCTACCCGCGGCTTATGAAAAAATTATTTGCTTCACCAGATTTTGTTGTATCACCTTCGCAATATTTGTTGGATTTTTATACTAAGCGCGGTTTTTTCCCACAATCCCAAAAAAAAGTTATTTATAACCCAGCCGATGAAGCGCCAGATATCAAAAAAATAGTTAGTGAAAAATTAGAATTAGTTTATTTGGGTCAGATACACACTGCTAAGGGTGTGGTGCAATTGATAAAATTATTTAGTCAGTTGCCGCTCCAGCATGCGCGTTTGCATATCATTGGCGGTGGGCCTGATGCTAAAAAAGCCAAAGCGGCTGCCAACAACGATCAACGGATTGTTTTTCATGGCTGGCTCAATCATGCCAAACTTTGGCCGTTATTGGGTCGGATGGACGCTTTAGTTTTTCCTTCACTGTGTTATGAAAATTCTCCGACAGTAATTTATGAATCTTTGGCTTTGGGATTGCCGGTAGTTTGCGCTGATATTGGCGGAGCGGGCGAGTTGATCAAGGACAATTATAATGGCTGGAAGTTTCCGGCTGGTGATGAAGTGGCTTTGCAGAAAATTATTTCACACCTTTATGCGCATCGTGATATTTTGTCAAAGTTAAAAGATAATTGCCAGGCCAGTGTGGCGGATTTTACTTTGGCCAATTATTGTCAAAAAATTATTGCTTTAGTCAATGAAGAAAAAAATTAATTACAAATTAGCTGGTTTTATTATAACTCTTGGGGCTTTTATTTTTTACGCTGGAACGATTTTGTTTTTGTGGTGTCCGCAATGGCAGGAATCAAGGCATTTGGCTTTTAACTGGCCTGACGCCAATGCCAATTTTTGGGCCATCTCCACAATTGTTGATAATTTTAGTATTGGCGAATTTGACCTGCTCAATATTCCGAGCAACAATTTATTACACACGCGCAGTCAAAATGTGATTGACGGCGTGACTTTGCCCATGACTTTTTTACCGAGTTTATTTGTTTTGGCTATTCCAGCTTGGTTTTTTGGCCAATTTTCTTCTCTGCTTTTGGTAGCACTACTTTCGGCTGGGTTTTTGTATATTTTTCATCTATTGATTTTAAAATTATTTAAGGATGAAAAATTTGGTCTAATTAGTACAATACTATTAGCTACTTTAGCGCCTTGGTTTTATTTTGCTAGTCAGCCCTTATTACCTAATATTATTGTGATATTTTTGGCCTCTTTAGCAATTTATTCTTTTTTGGATTACAAATTTTTGGCCGGTAGTTTATTTCTAGCTTTGGCGATCGTCTGTCGACCGCCAGAAATTATCTGGTTGCTTCCCGGCTTATTTTTATTTTTTTATTTTTGGCGACCAAAAGTTTGTAAAATAACCAGCATAAGTAGTTTTATAATTTTCGTGGCAATTGCTCTTTGGGCCCTGTATCTTAATAAGCAAGTTTTTGGCGGTTATTTGATGACCGGCTATTCCAATTTGCAGGGTAATGGTCTGCCCAGTGAAGTCAGCGCCAATAACAACAATATTATTTCTTGGCTATTTCCTTTTGGTTTAAATATAATACTTGCCATAAAAAATTATCTGAAATATTTTTGCTTATTGATTTGGCCGTATAGTATATTTATTTTTTTGGGAGTTTGGATAATACTACGCGATAAAAATAAGAGGACAGAAAAAAAATATCTATTGGCTTATATAATTATCAGCGCTTTGCTAGTTTTGTATTATGGCTCCTGGAATTTTGCTGATCCTTTGGTCAAAAATTTGAACACTATCAGTATTTCTTATGTGCGTTATTTTTTGCCAATATTTATTATGTCTGTCCCCTTAATAGTATTGGGAATAAATTTTTTATTAAATAAAATAAAAAACAAAAATATTTGGCGAATACTTATTGTCGGTATTTTAATTTTGTTTTCCTTTTATCAAGTTTATTTTACAAAGAATGACGGCTGGCTGGCGCAGAGTCAATATGTGCGTGGCTATTATCAAGAGTGGCAAATGATCAAAAAAATAGTTCCCGCCAAAGCAGTTATTATTTCTGAACGGAGCGACAAATATTTATATCCTTACTATAGAGTAGTGGTGTCGCAGGGTGATTTGCCACTGTGGCCAAGGATCAAAGCAATTTATGGCAGTGTAGATATTTATTATTATTCTAGCAGTGATGTTGCGCAAATTATGGCTACAAAAAAAATAATGGCTCAAAGTAATCTTGATTTGTCCACGCCCATTGCCATTAGCGATAATTTAAATTTATATAAAGTATTAAGTAAATAATTATGGATTGCATTTTTTGTAAAATTGTAAAAAAAGAAATTCCAGCCAAAAACATTTTTGAGAATGATAAATATTTGGCCTTCTTGGATATTACACCCAACACCATTGGTCATACTTTGGTAATACCCAAAAAACATATGGATAATTTTGCCGAGCAGAGCAGTGATGAAGCGGCCGAGCATATTAAAGTAGTGCAGCAAATCGCTGTTCAGCTGAAAAATATTTTGGAGGCCGACGGTTTTAATGTGGCCATCAACAATGGTCAAGCTGCTGGGCAAATAATAAATCATGTGCATTGGCACATCATCCCTCGCTATAAGAATGATGGCTTGTTGCATTTTGCTCATAGTGAAGAAGCTAAAAATAAATTAGACGAAACATTAAAAAAAATAAATGGCCAAATTAAATAATAAGCAAAAGCTTTTAGATATAATAGAAAATATTCGAGTCTCCTTGGCTCAACACAATGGTGATTTGCAGTTGGTAAAATATGACCAGAAAAAGGGGATTGTCACCATTTCTTTGCAAGGCGCTTGCGCTCATTGCCAGCTTTCTGATATTACAGTCAAATTTTTGGTTGAGCATGAGATCAGGACCAAACTCCCCAGCGTCAAGCAAATAAAAGTGGTTTGAGTTTGCTTTATTTTCCCTATTATATTCTAATAAAGCCATATTTTTACAATAATTGTTAATTCTGGTAAAATAAGCAGTATGTTTCGATTGCTGTGGATGAAAATCAAGGTTGTTTATAAGGATCGCTGGTCATTTTGGCTGACCAACGCTTCTATTTTGTTTGTTGTGTTGTTATGGGTTTTGTATTTTACTAGCAAAATTGCTCTTAGTCCCATAGCTTCTTTGCATTACAATATTTATTCAGGCATCGACCTTTTAGGTGATTGGCGCTGGTTGGTTTATTTACCAACTATTATGCCGATATTAAGCATTATCAATTTTATTATTGCTGCTCTTATTTTTACCAAAAGGCCGGTTTTTAGTCATCTAATTTTGACTTATATTTTGTGTTCCAATATTATGTTTTTTACTTACTTTTTTTATATCTTAAAATACAACCTCAATGCCTGAGCAAGAAATCATTAAAATTTTTTCCTTAACCACTGGGTCTTTTATTTTGGCTTTTTTATTGACACCAACTTGGAGCAATATTTTATACAAACACAAGCTAGGTAAGAGCATCCGTGATGATGGCCAGACGCCAATTTTTTCTAATTTGCACAAAGCTAAATCTGGTACGCCAACTATGGGTGGTGTCTTGATCTGGTTCACGGTTTTGCTTCTGGGACTTTTATTTTTGCTGATTGCCGCTTGGTGGCCAGAATCGATGTTGGCTAAATTAAACTTTATTAATCGCCGAGAAACTTATCTGCCTCTAGGAGCTCTGGTGGCCTCAGCTTTGGTGGGTCTACTTGATGATTGGTTTAATATCAAGCGTCAAGGCGGAGGCAAAGGCGGTGGCTTGACTATCAAGCACCGTTTGTTGATGTACACGGCCATTGCTATTTTTGGGGCCTGGTGGTTTTATTTCAAATTAGATTGGGATGTAGTGCGCATTCCTTTTGTTGGTTTGTATAATTTTGGTTGGTGGTTTATACCTTTTTTTATATTTGTACTCGTGGCCACTGCTTTTTCAGTCAATGAGACCGATGGCTTGGATGGCTTGGCTGGGGGACTGGCCTTGGCTTCTTTTGGTGCTTTTGCCACCATTGCTTTTGTGCAGGGCAATTATAATCTAGCGGCTTTTTGCGGAGCGATTGTCGGCGCTTTGATTGCTTTTTTGTGGTTTAATATTCATCCGGCTAGATTTTTTATGGGTGATACTGGGGCTATGTCTTTGGGTATTGTCTTGGGTATTGTGGCTATGTTGACGGGTTATGCCTTGTTGTTGCCAGTCATTGGCTTTTTGTTTTTGATCGAATCGTTATCAGTCATTATTCAACTTTTTTCCAAAAAATTTCGCAAAAAGAAAGTGTTTTTGTCAGCGCCCTTGCATCATCATTTTGAGGCCAAGGGTTGGCCGGAGACCAAGATTGTGATGCGCTTCTGGCTTTTGTCTGGCATCTTGGCGGTTTTGGGATTGATCATTGCTATTATTGATTTGCGTCTATGGTAGATTATCGCCACAAAAAAGTATTGGTCATGGGTTTGGGCTTGCATGGCGGTGGCTTGGCAGTGGTGCAGTGGCTATTGAAGCATGATGCTCAAGTCACTGTGACCGATACCAAAAGTGCCAAAGCTTTGAAAGCGACTTTGGATAAAATAAAAAAATTAGCGGGTAGTAAAAATATAAAATATACTTTGGGCGGGCATGATAAAAAAGATTTTCAAAATCAGGATTTGATTATCCAAAATCCTGGAGTGCCAAAAGAGTCACCCTATCTCAAAATTGCCAAACATAACAACATCCCTATTATCAATGAGGCAGTGTTGTTTTTTGAAAGTTACCCAAGCCCGATTATTGCTGTGACCGGCACTCGAGGCAAGTCAACCACAGCTTCAGTGCTAGAATCTATTGTGAAAAAACAATACAAAAACAGTGTTTTAGCTGGCAATATCGCTACCACGGCCATGATGTCAATAGTGGATTCTTTACCCAAAAATAGCTACCCAGTGTTGGAATTGTCTAGTTGGCAACTCGAAGGACTTGATCAATATCGTATTTCGCCTCCAGTGGCTGTGGTGACCAATGTCATGGTTGACCACTTAAACCGCTATCGCTCTTTTGCGGCTTATAAAAACGCCAAATATTTTATTTGTAAACACCAAAAAGCTAGTGACTTAGTGGTGCTTAATGCTGACAATATTCACACCAAATCTTTTGCCAAAAAAGTTAAATCACGAGTTTATTATTTTTCTTTACAAAAAAAAGTTAAGGGAGCGTATTTACAGGGCAATAATATTTATTTTTTTGACGGTCAAAAAAATAGCTTGGTGATGAATACTGCTAAAATAAAAATACTTGGTCAGCATAATCTAGCCAATATTTTAGCCGCTATTTGCGTGGCCAAGACTTTGGGTATTGCCAATGTAAAGATTGCCTCAGCTGTTAATAATTTTCGGGGTATAGAATATAGGATGCAATTGATCAGGCAATTAGCGGGCCTGAAAATTTATAATGATTCTACTTCCACTACTCCTGATGCGACTATTGCCGCAATCAAGGCCTTAGGCAATGAAAAAATAATTTTGTTGGCTGGTGGCGTGGACAAAGTTTTGGATTTTAAAATTTTGGCCAAAACCATCAAAGAGCAAGTCAGTGAAGTTATTTTGCTGGAAGGTAGTGCTAGCGATAAAATATTGCGCGAATTAAATAAAATAGATTATCCTCAAAAACAAATTCACTCTAATATTGATAATCTAAATAAAGCCTGGAGATTAGCTCTTAGTCAAGCCAAAAAAAATAAGGCCACAGCCATTTTATTTTCGCCAGCCTCGGCCAGCTTCAATATGTTTAATAATGAGTTTGATCGCGCCAGGCAATTTAGTAAATTAGTGCAGGAAGTCCATGGTCAGAAGAGCAAGATTTAATTTAATTTATTGGCTCTTGGAGCCGCTTTATGCCAAGCGGGGAGCCGGTCATCAGCCCGACACTATTTTGTTAATGACGGTCGGTATTTTATTATTTTTGGGACTTTTGTTTTTATCTTCAGCTTCGGCTACTTTGTCATTTTATCGCTATCACGACACTTATCGCTTAGTCAAACAGCAATTAGTGCACGGTATTTTGCCCGGCTTGGTTTTATTTTATATTGCTTTGCGCACGGATTATTTCAAATTGCAAAAATTTTCCAAATTTTTTCTTATTCTATGTTTTATTTTGTTGGGCTTGGTTTTTGTGACTACCTTCGGTAATCAATATGGTTCTGCGCAGTCATGGATTGTCTGGGGCGGTTTGTCTTTCCAGCCCAGTGAATTGGTCAAATTATTTTATATTACTTATTTAGCGGCTTGGCTTAGTGGCCGTTATCAGGAAATAAGCACTTGGTCGCGTGGCACAATTCCGTTTTTAATTATTTTGGGCATTATTAGTTTACTGCTTATCAAGCAACCTGATTTTGGTGCTTTATTTATTATTTTGTGTATTGCTTTGAGCATGTTTTTTGTGGCTGGCGCTTCGGTGAAGCACTTGGCTTATATAATTTCTACTGGTCTAGTGGCCTTTTTTGTGCTAATAAAAGCTGCTCCTTATCGCATGAACCGCTTTATTGCTTGGTGGAATCCCGACATAGACCCCCAAGGCATTGGTTGGCAACTAAAACAATCTTTGATTGCTATTGGCTCTGGCGGTTGGCTGGGCTTAGGACTTGGCAATTCCAAGCAAAAATCCTATGTGCCCATGCCAGCCAATGATTCTATTTTTGCCATCATGTCCGAAGAAGTTGGTTTGATTTTTTCTCTGGGTATTATATTTTTGTTTTTGATAGTTTTGTGGCGTGGTTTGCTTATTGCCAAGCAGGCCCCGGATAATTATGCTCGTTTTTTGGCAGTGGGTATTGTGGTGTGGCTGACCGCTCAGGTCTTTGTCAACATTGCTGGACTTTTACAGATTATGCCTTTGACTGGCGTACCTTTGCCGTTTATTTCACTAGGTGGATCCAATTTAATGGTCAGCTTGATGGCTGTCGGTATTTTGGCTAATATATCAAGACACACAAGCCGCTAAATATATGAACACAAAAAAGCCAAAAATATTATTAGTAGGCGGAGGGACCTTGGGATCAGTCAGTCCGCTTTTGGCCGTGGCTTTGGAATTTCCGGCGGAGTATTTGTTTGTCTGTAGTCCCCATGGTCCAGAAAAAAAATTAATAGAAGCCAACAACATTCCATTGGTGACTCTCCGCGCTGGCAAATGGCGACGCTATTTTTCTTGGCAAAATCTGGCTGATATTTTTTGGTTTAAAATAAGTTTTTGGCGCAGTTTGGGTATTATCAGAAAGTTTAAACCGGACCTAATATTGACGGCTGGTAGTTTTGTGGCTGTGCCAGTGGCTTGGGCTGGGTGGTTTTGTCGCGTGCCAGTTGTCGTGCATCAGCAAGACATTGTAGTGGGCTTGGCCAATAAAATAATGGCGCCACTGGCCAAAGTAATTACCGTCACTTTTCCAGAGCAAAAAAATAGTTTTTATCACAAAAACAAAATTGTGGTGACTGGTAATCCGGTGCGCAAAATTACAGCTCACGAAAATCCTGAAAAAATAATTTTGATTACCGGTGGAGGATTGGGAGCTAGAGGTTTAAATGAGTTTGTTAAGGAATTTATTCCTTATTTAAGTAGCTACTACCCAGTGCATCATATTTTGGGTCAAGAGAATTGGGATCAGCGAGCTCGCCAAGAAAATTATACTGCCCATCAGTTTGTGACATCAGAAATGCCAGATTTAATGAGTCGAGCAGAATTAATAATTTCTCGCGCTGGTATGCAGACCGTTACGGAAGTTGCTGGACTAGCCAAAGCTTTAGTACTAGTGCCTATGCCCAATAGTCACCAAGAACAAAATGCTATTTTCCTAGCCAAGCACAACGCTGCCTATCTAGTGAAGCAAGGTCAGCATCAGATCATGTCTAGATATTTGGAAAAATTATTAAACAATAATGATTTGCGAAATGGTTTGGCTTCCAATCTGCATAATTTATTTCCAAAACAGGCAGTAGAAAATTATATGGAGGTGATTAAAAAATTATTATAAAAAATATGGAAAAATTTGCACCACAAATAGAAAAAAATCCAGCCGCTAGAGTCATGTCGCTCCAAGAAATGAACGAATCACTCAAAATTTTGGCGCTTATGCAAAATGCTGGCAAAGGTGATGTCACAGTTAATCAACTGGTTCGAGAGTTGGACCATGAAATTAATCTCAAGCTTGGTAAAAGGAGTGGCGAAGAAGTTGGACAAGAATTTTTTGATCAGGTTGAGTGATTTTTTCCCTGTGCATAACTCATTGACATTTCCCGTATTTGAGCTATAATTACTAGCAATTTAAGCCTTTTGACCTTGCGTCCTTTACAATAAGGAAGTGAGGTGTTAGCGGCTTAATAAAACCTTGGAGATCCCGACTCTTGACAAAATGAACACATCATTTCGGGCATAGTTAGGTATTGATCAAGAGAATTCCAAGCAGGTTACCGAGATTTCAAATCAATGAAATAAAATAAGCAAGCCGCAAGTTTGCTTATTTTTGTTGAACTACAGAGTCCTGCGTTAGTGGGGCAAAATAAATCACTCCAAGTAAGGGAGGATGGCAGCTTCATTCAAACCCTGATTTTGTTTTGCCTAAAAAAGGCAAAACCAGAAGGAGGTGTAATCATGAGTGAGATGAAGATTGACAGACCGCACGGTGGGCTTGGTCAGCACGTCGACATCATCGTGCCGTTGCCGGAAATTTCCGGTGTCCAGCAGATCCGCATCAATACCGACGGCAAGATCGCTGACGAGCGCGTCGGTATCAAGGGCGGTAAGTGGCAGGACATCGACAAGAAGTAGCACTTCACCTCAACCCAGGGAGCCAGTCAGATCACTGGCTGGCTCCCGACTCAATTTATTAATTATATTTTCAAATATATTTGTTCTTTCGTGATAAGGAGGTGCAGTATGGAAAATAATGAGACTCCGGAGAATTTCGACTTTGACGAACAGAGCGTAATTCCCGGCTGTCCCGAAGACGTGGACGATGAACGTAGGGTACCCATCATTTAGCTAAGGGGGGTGAGTTCAATGAAGAAGAAGACTTTCTCCGCCTGCGGCGACGATGACACGGACGGTATGCCCGAGGGTTGGGACGCTGACGTGTCCGGCGACGACTAGCCCACAGCGGCTAGTTCACGGGGGGCTTGGACAAGAAATTGTTCAGCCCCCTTATTTTTTATATTTTTTCAATCTACCCATCCTTTTCCACGCCAATTGCGTCTTGGGGACAGGAAGCTATTATTTCATCAATTTTATCTAAATTTGAATTTATGACACTGATTTTATTATCCTTCAGTTCAAATATTTCTGGGTATAATTGAGTACAAAGACAGCAGATTATACATTTATTTTCATCAATCGTTATTTTTTTTTGTGCTAAATTTTTTTCGCTCATATTGCAAAAATTTAATTTATTATTATTTTTTATAGTTTGCCTAAATCAAGTTGGTGGTTAAATTTTATTTCTTTTACAAAATCTGGCATATGACTGATCAAGATGATAGTGCCCTCATAATTATTGATAGCTTGGGCAATTATTGGAATATGACGAAAATTAATATGATTGGTTGGTTCATCCAGTATCAAAAGCCCAGGTCGCATCAATACTAAGCGTGCAAAAGATAATAAACCTTTTTGGCCTTCTGACAAATGGGAAATTTTGTGTCCCATGAGCTCACCAGTTATCAAAAATCCAGCCGCGATAGAGCGCATGGTTGGAATGTCCATTTCTTCGGCTGAAGCATTTTTTAAGGAATCAAAAACTGTTTGCTCATAATCCAAAGTGGCAAAATCTTGGCTATAATAGCCGACACGAGTGTCTGGCAAAATAGTCGCGCCATCACTGCTGTGATCCACCAAAGAGCGCAGTAGGGTGCTCTTGCCAATGCCATTTGGTCCGGAAATCAAAAGCCGATCTTTTTGTCTCAACACAATATCAACTTCTTTGCTAATTGGTTCGTGGTCTTTGATTATTTTTATTGATTTGATAGTCACCACTTTGCCGACAATTCCTTGAGCCGGAATCTCAAATTCTCTGATAGTTTTGTCTTCACGTCGGACATCCACTTTGTTTTCTTCCAATTCACCAATTTCTTCTCGGAGTTTGCTAGCTAGTTTACGCATTTTACCACCTTTGTTGGCAAAAAAATTAACCTTTTCTTTGTTGTCTTGGATTTCTTTTTCCAGCTGAGCATTTTTCTTGCGCTCTCTTTCAATCCGTTCGTTTATTTCTTCCACTACCGAATAATAATCGCCAACATAAGTTTCTGTTTTTTTGGTAAAAACATCCAAGTAAACCACACCCTCAGTAAAACAATTCAAAAAATCAGCATCATGAGAAATAACTAGCACGGTCTTATCATAAGTGATCAAAAAATCAATCAAGTGATCGATGCCGGCTTTATCCAAATTATTTGTGGGCTCATCCAGCAATAAAATATCGGGATTTTGGATTAAAGCAAAAGCCAATAATATTCTAGCTTGCTGACCGCCTGATAGCTCGCCCAATTTTCTGTGCAGAGGCACAGTAAGATTCACGGCCGTCATTACTTTGCTTATTTGACTTTTGATATTACCGGGAACTTCCAAAAAAGCTTTGGCAAAATATTCTTCCACAGTTAAATCTAAATCTTGTTTATCAACCATTTGCAAGGCCGTGCCAATGGTAGCGTTGTTAGTCACAGAAACCAGTCCACGGGTTGGTTTTTCCTCACCTTTGATCAAGCGGAAGATGGTGCTTTTTCCTGAGCCGTTTTGTCCCATGAGAGTTATTTTGGCGCCTTGACGCACGCTAAAACAAACCTCGTCAAGTAGTAATTTTTTTTCTTGATATTCGAAGCTGACATTATTAAATCTTAAGATTACCTCTTCGGCCATATATTTACTCAATTTATACAATAAAGAGCCCCAAGAAGGCTCACTGTCAGTACTTATAATCTCATAATTTGAGCTAATTGTCAAAAAAAGTCGCTTATTGGGTCAATTATTTACATTAATATTGACAGTAAATTAATTTTATAATAGTATATTCCAGTATTCGGTTGCCGGGTAGCTCAACGAAGAGCAACAGGTCAAGGACCTGGAGGTTGGTGGTTCGAATCCACCCCTGGCAACCAAGTTCTTTTCTTGACCAACTTGGGTCAAAGCGCGCCATCCGTCCGTTAGTTTTAACGGCGGATTTTTTTTCGTCCAGAGGGCGATCCACCTCTGGCGGATATTTTCTAAATATTTATAATTATGCTATTATTTAATTATGAAAAGATTTATTTTATTTATTACATTATTTAGCATAATTTTTCCGTGGTCAGTATTGGCCGCGACTTCTACTCTAGCCCAAAGCTATGCTGGTAAATTTATTATCCAAAGCGAAAGTTATAATCGCTTGTGGTATGTAGATCCCCAAGAAAAAACTCGCTATGTGCTCAAAAATTCTAGTGGCATCATGGATCTGTTTAAACAAAAAGCCACGGGCATCAATAATAAAGATTTAGCTAAAATAAAAACAACTGCCAAGGGCGCTTTCAATGCCAAGCTCACCAATAGATTCAAAGGTCAGTTTTTGTTGGCCGTAGAAAACAAAGGTGAGATTTGGTATGTTGATCCAGCCACCGGAGTCAGACACTTTTTGAAAGATGGTCAGTCGGCTTATGATTTTTTTGTAAGCTATGCCACAAAATTAAAAAATAAAGATTTAGCAAAAATTCCCGTCACTACCAAGCAAGTGGTTGCTAGCTATACTTTTGATAATGTCACTTACGCGGTCTATGATGATGGCGTATATCAAGCTGGTTCTTATTCAGAGGAGATTTTGCCTATCGCGTCTTTGTCCAAGCTCATGACCGCTCTAGTATTACTTGATCACCAGCCAGATTGGCAGAAAAAAATAACTATTACTCCAGAACAGATTAATTATCCCAAAATTTATGTAGGCAATGACGCAACTTCTGAAGTGAACATCAAAGCTGGGCAAACAATTTCTTTTTATGATCTGTGGGTGGCAATGCTCTTAGCTTCATCAAATCAGTCAGCCGTAGCCCTAGCCGAGTCCACTGGTCTGTCGCGAGTAGATTTTGTGGCAGAAATGAATGCCAAGGCCAAAGAGCTTGGACTTAAAAAAACTATTTTTTATGATATTGCTGGCTTGGATGAGGGCAATGTGTCTACAGCCAAAGAAATGGCGCAGATTGCGGCTGCAGCTTTTTCGCACGATGAAATTGTGTCAGCCACAGCCAAGGGTCAATATGTCATGGCCATGGTTAATTCTGATGGCACTAGCGCTACTTGTCAGGCAGTCAACCGCAACACCAGCTTAATGGCTTTTGGGCCAGAAGCCGCCAAAAGTGGCTATCTAGTAGAAGCCCAGCGCACCGCAGTTTTGAAAAAGGGGACCAAGGTAATTGCCATTTTGCATGCTAGGAGCATGGCCGAGAGGAATAAGGTTATACAAAAATATTTAGGGGGATAAAAGTAAAACACCGCCATTAATTTGGGGGTGTTTTTTTGTTGACTTTTAGCCCCAAAAGTGGGAAAATAAAGACAGTTTTTTGCACAAATAAAGCTATATTTTGGTTTCAAGCATTGCAAAAAATGCACAGGTTGAAAATCAACTGTTTCCAAAATGGAAACAGTTCAGAAAGAAAAAGCCCCCAGTAAGGACGGGCCTTAGCAGGGTCTTTATCGTGGTAATATAATAATTATAAATCAATACAATAATTAGTCAACATAGCGTATGAAGCAAAATAATTTCGCTTTTATTGACAGTAACAACCTGCATCAAAGCTTGATCAAGGATATTATCAAAAATAACCAGTCGGTATATACTGGCTGGAAGTTGGATTATAAGAGGTTTAGAGTATATTTAAAAGATAAATATGGTGTGCAAAAAGCTTTTCTGTTTATTGGCTTTGTACCCGGTAATCAAGCAATGTATACCAAATTACAAGAGTATGGCTATATTTGTGTTTTTAAGCCAACGCTAGAGCTTAAAGACGGAAAAGTAAAAGGTAATGTTGATGCTGAATTAGTTTTGCACTCTATGATTCAATACGAAAATTATGACCAGGCAGTAATAGTGTCTGGCGATGGAGATTTTTATTGTTTAGTAGAACATTTTCTGAATAACAAAAAGCTCAAAAAAGTTTTAGTGCCAAACCAGTATAATTATTCTTCTCTACTTGATAGATTGACTACATCAGAAAATAATATATTAGATTTTATGAATAATTTGAAGAAAAAGCTAGTTTACAAGAAAGAGAGTAAATGAAAAAGCTCTCTTCGGGACTAACCCCTTCGAGAACTTTTTCGTCATGATTCTATTTGGATTATATACTAATAGTAATAATTAGTCAATATGCCCAACAAAATAGCCGAATTAACTGATCGTATCCTTGCCTTTCGCGATGCTAGGGATTGGCAACAATTTCACAACCACAAAGACCTGGCAGTTTCTTTGCTTTTGGAAGCAGCTGAGGTGCTAGAACACTTCCAGTGGAAGAGTAAAGAAGAAATTGATGAGTATGTCAAAAGCCACAAAGAGCATATTGGCGAAGAGTTGGCTGATGTGTTGTATTGGGTTCTGCTGATGAGCCATGATTTGGATCTAGATATCGTGGAGTCCTTTGATAAAAAGATGGCGCAAAATGAAGCCAAGTATCCTGTCGAAAAGGCGAAAGGGAGTCATGTGAAGTATGATAAGTTATAGAATAAATTGTATGGACACTTCCAACATAATAAACATAATAATTACAGCTAAAAATATTGAACTCAAAGCTATTAGCTTGGATTATGCGCCCGATATTTTTAAAGAATTCACTCCAGAGATTACTGTCTATATGAGCCCTAAGCCAGCTGAGAAAATAGAGGAAACAATTGCTTTTATCAATTCAGCAACTAAAGAAAATAAGGAAGGTATTAATTTTCAAGCAGTGATCGTGGATAAAAATACTCAAGAATTTTTGGGTTGTGCTGGTTTGCATCATATTGATAAGCCTCATCCTGAGCTTGGGATTTGGGTCAAAAAATCCGCTCATGGTCATGGCTATGGCAAAGAAGCTATAGTTGCTATGAAAGATTGGGCTGATCAGAATTTAGCTTATGAATATTTAGTTTATCCAGTTGATAAGGCCAATATTGCCAGTTGCCGTATTCCTGAATTTTTGGGTGGTAAAATATGTGATGAGCGTACAGACGTTGGTATGGCTGGTAATAAATTAAATATTGTGGAGTATAGGATTTATAAAACAGTTACAAGTTAGAAAGTAAAAAGTATAAAGTAAAAATATGGGAGATTCTCAAAAAAAGTTACAAAAACAAAATGTAGGTAACGCCGGTGAATATTATGTAGCTTCAAGATTGTCGGCTATTGATTTTACAGCCACCATAACGCTAGGGAGAGCTGAAAAATATGACATATTGGCGGTTGGCCCTAAAGGTAGGATTGTTAAAATTTCTGTTAAGACAACACAGTTAGATAATGCTAAGGATTTTCCATTATCCGCTAAAGACGAACATGGGGCGGATAAAGATTTTTATTATATTTTTGTAAAACTTAATAATTTTGATAAAGAACCAGATTTCTGGGTTATCCCAAGTTTAGTGGTCTGTCCTATGGTAAAAAAAGCAGACGAATTATATATGCAAACATTGGGCAGAAATAATCGTGAGCATAAGGGATCAACACTCAGAATTTTGCCAGTTGAAGCCAGAACCAGCCAGATACCATTATATCCAAAAGATTGGAATAATGAAGTTAAAAAATATTATAAAAATTTAGAGCAACTAATATAAAAGTTTTTAATGAATTTAATATTTAAAAAAAATATTATAAGCGAGTATAAAAGCGCTTCTCAAAAAGCTCGCATTTTGACCGAGCAATGGGTTCATGATTCTATTTTTTGTCCAAATTGCGGGCAAGTTAATATTCGGCAATATGAAAATAATAAACCAGTAGCAGATTTTTACTGTAAAAATTGCCACGAAGATTACGAATTAAAAAGTAAAAATAATAAAATAGGTTCAAAAATAGTTGATGGTGCATATCGAACCATGTTGGAAAGATTGGGTAGTAGTAATAATCCAAATTTTTTCTTATTACATTACGATGCATTAAATTTTCAAGTTGTAAATTTTTTGGTTATTCCTAAACATTTTTTTATTCCAGAAATAATAGAAAAAAGAAAACCATTGGCTTTAACAGCTAAGCGTGCTGGTTGGGTTGGTTGCAATATTATTCTAAAAAATATTCCTAATTCTGGAAAAATATTTTTTGTTCGTAATAGAAAAATTGAAACTAAAAAGCACGTAATAAATGATTGGAAAAAAACTTTATTTTTGAGAGATGAAAATAAGATTGTGAATAAAGGATGGTTGCTTGATGTGATGCGTTGTATTGATAGTATTAACAAAAAGGAATTTAAATTAGATGAGATTTATGCTTTTGAAAATGTATTGGGCGAATTACATCCAGAAAATAAACATATTAAGGATAAAATTAGACAACAATTGCAATTTTTAAGGGATAGGGGGTACTTACATTTTAAATCTCGTGGTTATTATAGTATTAAATAAAATATACAATATGCTAACAAAAAAAATAGAATTTACTAGGGATTTAATCAAGGGTAGAATTGCTGAGGTGATTTTTGAACAGATGATGCGTTTGAAAGAGGAGTATGATGTTATACCATTTGGTTATGAACACACTATGCCAATGTTAGCTCAACATCAAGATAAAGTAGAAATAAAAAAAATAATACAAAATATTTCAGATGCGCCCGATTTTGTTTTGATTTCTAATGATAAGGCAAAAATTTATTTAGTAGAAGTAAAATATCAAGAACATTTGAATATAGAACAAATAAAAAAAGATGCTTATAAACTAAGAGAAAGATGGGAGTCACCTTGGTTATTTGTGGCAACACCCAATGGTTTTAGATGTGCTACTTGTAAAAATATTTTAGAAAAAGATTTTATTGTAGATTTGCCGGAAAGTTGGGCAAGTAAAGAAGTGCAATCAGAATTTTTAAAACTACTAAAGGAATTTGAAAAATATTAAAACATGACGTCACCAGCCCTAAATTCTTATTTGCATGGACGCGCCCATTTATATTTTTTTAAATGCCAGGTCAAAGAGTGTCGTTTAGAGTTTATGGTCTTATCTTGGGCGAGTAAGTGGCCATTGGAGCATAAACCATATTGTCCAGAATGTGGTCAGCAAAAAGCAGCTTTTCTTCGTTTTGTTTTTACTGATGAGCAAATATGTGAAGTGGTATATAGTAATAAATGGGAAGATATTAAAAAATAATTACTAAATTAAAATAACCATATGTCAAACTTTAAAATCAGTAAAAAAATTAGTTCAGTAGCAGTTTTGATTTTAAGCGTCTTTGTGTTGACCGGCTGTGCTGGTCTTTTTGATTTTTTGGATGCTGATATGAGCAAAGCCATTGATAAAAAAAATCCCAAAATCTGT
This sequence comes from uncultured Gammaproteobacteria bacterium, assembly GCA_964540095.1. GTDB lineage: Bacteria > Patescibacteriota > Patescibacteriia > UBA1558 > GWA2-36-10 > CALMZN01. The sequence goes on from CAZILH010000002.1 coordinate 41,736, forward strand.
CGTAAGATGGATGATGAAGCTCGCAAAGAGCGCTGTCTAGCTGGTGTGGCTGAAGCCGCCAAAAACGAAAAGCTTTGTGATGAGATCAAGGACTCAAGCACCAAAGACAATTGTTTGTCCAAAGTGGCCATTGCCGCTGATAAGCTGGATTTGTGCAAACAAATTACTGAAGCCAGCTACAAAGATACTTGTTTTAACCAAATAGCTACTACTAGACAAGACGCTAATATTTGTACTTCTATTACTAATCCCAATACTGTCGGCGCTTGTGTTTCTCAGATTGCCGAAAGCAAAGGCGATATGAATTTGTGTACTACGATTGTGGCTGATTATTATCGTAATGATTGTTTTACCAAAGTAGCAGTCAAAAATAATGATCCAGCTATTTGCGACAATATGACGGCCAATAATAAAATAAATTGTTTTACGGTCATTGCCAAGGCCCAAAAAGACGAAAAGATTTGTGATAAGATAACAGAGCAGAGATACAAAGATGTTTGTCTTTCTAATGTAGCTTCTGTCACTGGTGGCAATTTGCTTTGTGGCAAAGTAGTGGACGCTAGGCAACGCGCCCAGTGCTATTATCTGGTGGGTACTACTACCTATGATGCTGATACTTGTTTTAAGATAGAAGACACTGGCCAAAAAGAAGCTTGCTATCAAGTAGTGGCTATTCACAACAAAGATGCGCAATTGTGTCAGTCGATTACGGTGGATATCAATAATCGTAATTTTTGTTTAAAGACCATTGCCACCGATAAAAAGTCGGTCAGTACCTGCAATTATATTACTGACAAAGTCGCCAACTACGATTGTATTTATGGTGTGGCCAATGTCAGTACTGATGCTAGTGTTTGTGAAAAAATTGAGAGTAAGGGCACACGAGACAAATGTCTGTTCAATGTGGGTGTCACATCGCAAGACAAAAATGTTTGCCGTAATGTCAGCGACAAGGGCGAGAGAAATACTTGTGAAGACGGCACCAAGACCACTCAGTTGCAACCCTAGACTTTGAGCCCGCTGGTTAATTACGATAAATTCTATGCGTGTCTGGGATATACACCCAAAACATCTGTGTCACAAACATTTGCTGGCCGAGCATCGGGAGCTGCATGGGCTTTGGAATATTTTGACAAAGCATCAGGGTAAAGGTGGGTACTCGCGTCATCCCGAGACCTTGCGTTGGGTGGGAAAAACCAAGGCGCTTTATGAACGGCACGAAGCTTTGGGGCTTGAGTTTAAAAAGCGCGGTTATCATCATCAGTCACCGCTAGATCGGCGATTAGCTAGCGGCGCTGGTGGTCAAAAAGTTTTTATCAATACTCTGGCCGAGCAGAAAAAAATTTTAAAGAAAAAACCCTGTGCTTGTCTGCTCGATACTCCGCTTAAAAAATTAATTAAAAAATAAAATTATGAATTTTGAATACAAGGAGCAGGGCAATCCATTGGAACGCGACAGTATAGGTATTGAAAATGTTGTTTCCTTTGATGAGCTATATGAAAAGCTTAGGGCTTTTGGCAGTATAGAGGGCTCACAAAAATTTTATACGCCCGAGATGTTGATCAAGAAAATTGAACAAATGCGACATGGACATAGCGATCTTTTGTCTATCACGCGTAGTTATGGATTACGCGATGTCGTGGCTAGCTTATTGTTAGAGGACGCGGTTTATAAAAAACATTGTATTGATAAAAATAAATAAAAAAATGAAAAAAATAAAAAATAAAAAATTATTAATATTTTTACTTATAATTTTATTGGGTGGTATTTATTTATATCTGGCGCATTTTTTTATTTATTATCGTTTAGGTCACAGTGATCTGCTGGATGTTGAGCGCCAGGCGGTTTATGATATTGGAGACAGTCAAGCTAGTTCTGCGACTCTAGTTTATGTGGCTTTGGGTGATAGTTTTACAGCTGGTCGAGGAGCTAGTAGCTACCAAGAGTCATTTCCTTATTTATTGGCTGAAAAATTAGCCAAAGACAAATCAGCCAAAATAACTTTGAAAAATTTTTCTTCTTCTGGCGTTAGGACCAGTCAGTTGATTGCTGGACAACTTGACCAAGCAATTTCTGCTAAGCCGGATATTATTACTTTACTGATCGGCACCAATGATGTGCATGGGAACATCAAAGAAGCTGTCTTCCAAAAAAATTATATCTATATTTTGGATCAGCTTGTCCAAAAAACACCAGCCAAGATTTATTTGATTGGTTTGCCCAACAACGGCACTGACGGACTATTGTGGCCACCTTATGGTTATTATTTTAGACAAAAGACCAAGGCCTATAATCAAATTATTCAAGGATTGGCGGAGGATTATGGTTTGACTTACATTGATTTGGAAAAAGGGCTTGTCGAGCTGAGTGAACAAGACGGCTATTATTCCCAAGATTTATTTCATCCTTCGACTGCTGGCTACCAGCTCTGGTCGCAAATAATTTATGCCGATGTTAATAAATAATGCAGTAAGCTCCACTTACATTTTCATAGTGATTTTTATAGTCGCTGTTTTGTTGTCTATCAGAAAGAAAAAGCATCAAGAATTTTTTTCAAATGTAGTTTCTCAAGAGTTAAAAGGACTGGCCACCTTTATGATTATTTTTGGTCATATTGGCTATTTTTTGCTTAGCGATCATCGATTCTTGTTTCCCTTATCTATCGCCGCTGGGGTGGGGGTCAATTTATTTTTATTGTTATCTGGCTATGGTTTGGCCACTAGCGCTTTGCACAAGGCCAGTTCCATCTGGCAATTTTATAAAAAACGTTTGGCCAAATTATTTATCCCGCTGTGGCTGGTTTTGTTGGTATTTTTGTTGTTGGATTATTTCGTTTTACACCGTACTTATGCTGGGGCTTATATTGGTCGTTCATTTTTGGGCTGGTTTCCTAGCGCCGATTTAGCCACTGACATCAATTCGCCGCTGTGGTATTTTTCTCTTATTTTATTTTATTATCTTATATTTCCATTATTTTTTTCCAAAAAATATTATTGGCTATCGGCTGTGGCGATTTACTTGGCATCACACTTACTTTCATCATACTTACTTTTACACAATGATTCTAGTTATTTTGTGGATGTAATGCGTTTGTACAAAATTCATCTTTTGGCTTTTCCACTTGGTGTACTTTTGGCTGGTTTGTATTTTCAGCGACACAAACTCGATCGTCTCGTCAAAATTGTTAGAGAAGTCGTTCATCACCAAAGACCGAGTAGGATCATTAGCTATTATATTTTAGCAGGGATATTGTTGCTGGTGTTTGCTTACACTGCTTACCATTCCAATGTCGATGCCAAGCCATTGAAAGAGCAATTGACAAGTTTGCTTACACTGCTTGCAATTTTAGTTATATTTTTGATTAAAAAATTTGATATAAAATTATTTTCATTATTTGGTTTTTATTCTTATGAAATATATTTATTGCATTGGCCAATTCTTTATCGTTATGATTTGTTTTATAAATACACTCCAGCTTGGTTGGCTACTGTTTTGTATTTAGTATTATTTATAATATTGGCTTACTTATTGAAAAAATTAGTAAATTTATTATTCAATAAAAAAATAACTTTATGAAAAAAACATTAATTATTTTGGGCTCTGTTATTATCTTTTTCGGGCTTGCTTATGTAGCTTTTTTTCTTTATATCAACAGTCGGACTGCGCCGGCAGATATTGGTACTAGCCCTGATGTCAAGAACAAGATGATTTATACAATTGGTGATCGGAATTTTTTTATGGTCAATGGCCGAGCAGAAGAAAATAGCAATAATGATTCTTCGAGTAAAGATGTGTTGACCATGTTTGGCGAGCCAGTTTACGGAGATCTCAATGGCGATGGGTTAGAAGACGCCGCTGTATTACTAGTAAATAACCTTGGTGGTAGCGGAACTTTTTATTATGTGGCTGTGGCTATAAAAAATAATGATAATAGTTATAAAGCTACTAATGCTTTGCTTTTGGGCGATCGCATTGCTCCGCAAACAGTAGAAATACATGACGGCCAAGCAGTATATAATTACGCTGACCGACTGCCAGATGAGTCCATGACTGCTCAGCCTTCAGTGGGCAAAAGTTTCTATATCCAATATGACAAAAACAGCGGACAAATAAGTGAGTTAATAAAAACTATTACCATGACCGAAGCACAGGCCAAAGTCATTGCTGAAAATACTTGCATCAAAGGCGGGGAGTCGCTGGCCCCTGGATACTATAATGAAGGCACCAAAACTTGGTGGTTTGACGCTAATCTGAATTCCACGCGCGAGGGTTGCAATCCGGCTTGTGTGGTCAGTGAGGATACCAAGACAGCCGAGATCAATTGGCGCTGTACTGGCTTGATAAAACCCGGAGTAAATTGTCCGATGGATGCCAAATTGTGTCCGGATGGGTCTTATGTTGTTCGCGGTGGTGCTAATTGCGAATTTGCAGTTTGTCCTTAAAAATGTCTTTATTTTTCTCGTATTTGGTGCTAAACTCAAGTTGTTTTTAATTAATTTAACATAATTACTATGGACACACTTTATATTATTACTTTGGTGCTGGTGGTTATTTTGTTTGCTTCGCTAAGAGTCATCAAGCAATACGAGCGAGCAGTGGTATTTTTCTTAGGAAAATATAGCGGTATGCGCGGTCCCGGACTGGTTTTTATTATTCCGATTTTTGAAAGAATGACTAGAGTAGTTTTGCGGACTATTACTATGGATATTCCTTCGCAGAAAATTATTACCAAAGACAATGTCTCTATTGATATTGCGGCTGTGGCTTATTATCACATTGTGGATGCTTCAAAATCAGTGATCGCCATTGAGAATATTTATCAAGCCGTCAATCAGATTAGTCAGACCACGGTGCGTAATGTAGTGGGTCAATTTTACTTGGATCAATTGCTGTCGCAGACCAGTCAGATCAATGAGCAGATCAAGAATGTCATTGACACACACACTGAGCCCTGGGGAGCCCAAGTGACGGCGGTCGAGATCAAAGATATTTTTTTACCAGACAATATGCAGAGGGCGATGGCCAAAGAAGCTGAGGCCGAGCGTGAGCGTCGTGCCAAGATTGTAGCGGCCGAAGGTGAGTTTCAGGCCGCGGCCAAACTTGGACAAGCCGCTGACTTGATTTCTCAGCATCCGGTAGCTTTGCAGTTGCGCACCTTGCAGACCATGGCGGAAATAAGTGTGGAGAAAAATTCTACTATTATTTTCCCAGCCCAGTTTATGCCTACAGTAGAAGAGGCCTTCAAAATGATAAATAAAGATCAGGCCAAGAAATAATTTTTGTATAAAATGATTTAAATATGTCAGAATTGCTAGAGATGGGCGTTGTGGCGCCGGCAAAAAAAGTAGAGCCACCAATAGAGGGCCTTGATCCCAAGATAATTGTTGAGCAAAAAAACATTATAGGCCACGCTCATAATCTTGAGGTCAATGGCCAAGCAGGGGCTAGGGAATTTGCGGAGTATTTTGATACTAGCGTGAGCTTGGAAGATCGTGTTCAGACGGATCTGGATGAGCTTCAAGTTGTACCAAATAAACGTGAAGCCATTTATAAATATTTGAATCTTATCAAAGATAAGCACCAAAGCTCTTATGAACACTCTTTGCGAGTTGGTTTGATAGCCCGTCAGATTGCTAAGTTTCTGGGTATTGATGAAAGAGCTTTACTTTATTCTGGTTTATTGCATGATGTTGGCAAGACCATGGTGCCAACATCAACCCTGTCAAAAACCGAAGGTTGGACACCAGAAGATACTGCCAATATTGAAACACACGTAGAAAATGGTTATAAGCTCTTGCGTGACGAATTCGATTTTACAGCTGAAGTAATACTCAGGCATCATCGCTTCCAATCCAGACCTTATCCGGAAGAATTGCCAAAATCTCAGCATGAATACAGCGAGGATACAAAAGCATTAATCAAAGAGTATGGTCGCATTTTGGCTATGGTCGATGTCTATGATGCTCTGCATCGGATCAATGATAAGCATGGTGCTAAACGGGCTTTGAGCGGCGAAGAGATTCGCAAGCAAATGTTTATTTTGAATCCTGATCGGCTTCTGCTGGTCGAAAAATTGTATGCGGCCGGTATCTTTACTACCAGCATTCAATAGCTGTGTTATTATGAAACAATGAACCTAGATTTGCAAAAAATAAATAAAGTATATTTGTCAGGCATTGGCGGTATTGGACTGTCGGCTTTGGCTTATTATTTTTTGCAGGCTGAAAAAAAAGTTATTGGTTCGGATATTGTCAAATCAGAAGTGACCAAAAGGTTAGAAGCCAAAGGAGTGTTGATCAGCTACAAACAGAAGGCCAGTAATATCACCAAAGACATTGATTTATTTTTATACACTTCAGCATTGCCAATTGATCACCCAGAGTTTGTCAAAGCCCGTCGCTTGAAAATTCCCGTTCTTAGCTATTTTGAATTTTTGGGTTTTTTGAGCAAACAGCACAAGACCATTGCTATAGCCGGCACCAACGGCAAGACTACCACCACCGCTATGTTGGGCTTGATTATGGAAAAGGCCGGCTTGGATCCGACAGTCATAGTCGGCAGTCTAGTCCCCCAGTGGGGGAGTAATTTCCGTTTTGGTAAAGGTGAGTGGTTGGTAGTCGAGGCCTGCGAGTGGCAAGCGCATATGTTGGAAATCAATCCCCAAATAATTGTTTTGACCAATATAGCCGAAGATCACTTGGATTATTTCAAAGATTTGGCTGACATCAAAAAACATTTTCAACAATTTGTAAATAAATTGCCAGAGAGTGGAGTGTTGTTCAAAAATATTGATGATAAAAATAGTAATAAAATAAATTTTGGTGGACAGAGCGTGAATTTTGGCCAAGCTCTAGGTAGTCAATACTGTTTTTCCAAGCAGGTGATAAAAAAAGGTGAACAAACTTTTACTGTAAAAAAGAAAAACAAAAAATGGGCTGAGTTCAATTTGGTAATTCCCGGTTTATACAATATATACAATGCTCTAGCCGCCATTGCCGTGGCTGATCATATTGGTATCAATCAACACCAGATTTGGAATGCTCTGCACGAGTTCAATAGCACTTGGCGTCGATTTGAGCGCGTGGGTTTATGGAAAAACAACATTGTGATTTCCGATTATGCTCACCACCCAGAAGCTGTCCAAGGTTTATTGCAGGCCACCAAAGATTTTTATCCTGATAAAAAAATAATTGCTGTTTTTCAGCCCCATCATCACAATCGCACCAAGACATTACTCAAGCAATTTGCCGAAAGTTTTGCGCTAGTTGATTATGTTTTGATTTCGGATATTTATCAAGTACGCGGTCGCGAAGACAAAATGCATGATAAAGTATCAAGTGTCGACATAATCAACTTGATGCAACATGAAAGAAAATATTATTGTTCCAAGTTTTCTGATGTTAAGCAAACTTTGAGAGATATTAATCCAACAGACGCAATTTTATTATTTATTGGTGCTGGGGACATTGATGACCTGGCTCGCGAGTTAGTGAAATAATATGACAAAATATATTATAAATTCCGGTGGATCTCGAAATAATCCTAAGGGAGAAAAATTGTCAATTGATGAAACCTTGAAAGGACTGGAATTAAAACCAAATCTTTTATTTTGTTTTTTTGCTCAAAAAAGAGAGGACTGGGAAATTGGCTTTAAAGATAAGGTGGCTTTTTTTAAGGAGATGATACCCGATAATGTAGATCCTTATTTTGAGTTAGCTTTTCCAGAAAAATTTGTAGAACAAATTAAAAAATCAGACGCTGTAGTAATTTTTGGTGGAGACGACCATTTGGTTCAATATTGGTTAAAACAATTTGATATACCAAATATTTGGGATGGCAAAGTGGTATCGCTTAGATCTGCATCTTCGAATGCCTTGGCTAAATATTTTTGGACTTGTGATTGGAGAAAATGTATGGATGGTTTAGGAATTTTAGAAATTAAGTTTATCCCTCATTACAAATCAAATTATGGCATTGATGATCCTAGGGGGCCAGTTGATTGGGACAAGGCATATAAAGAGCTAGAGGAGTATGGAGATAAAAATTTAGCAATTCATGCTTTACAAGAAGGTGAATTTATAGTAATTGAACAATAAGTAATATGGAAATACAACAAAATATATTATTAAAAGATTACACCACTTTCAAAATTGGCGGACCAGCTGATTATTTTTGTCTAGCCAAAAGCCAAGAAGATGTACAAACAGCCATTGATTTTGCCAAAGAAAAAAATTTAGCAATTTTAGTTTTGGGTGGCGGTAGCAATTTATTAATCAGCGATGCTGGATTCAGGGGTTTGGCAATCAAGTTAGATTTGCAAAAATTAGAATATCATGATGATGAAGTCATTGTTGGCGCTGGTGTCATACTGGCCTATGTATTAAACAAATCTCTAGCGCAGGGCTTGACTGGCTTGGAGTTTGCGGCTGGTATACCAGGCACAGTAGGTGGGGCCATACGAGGCAATGCTGGTACCTATGGTTTGGCCATGTCTGATGTGGTCAAAGAAATTACTTATTTTGATGAAAATTATCAAATCAAAGTTTGTCGTGGAGATGAATGCCACTTTACTTATCGCCATAGCATTTTCAAAGAAATCAAAGCTATTATTATAGAAGCGAAAATAAAACTAGCCAAAGGTGATTTGGATGTAGCCCAAAAATTAGTAGCCGAAAGATTAAAGTATCGTCAAGATACTCAGCCCACTGAGCCCTCGGCTGGCTGTATTTTCAAAAATGTGGAGTTTAAAACAGTAAATATAGAGGATTTGAAAAAACGGGGGTTGGAGACCGAGCAGTTTGCCAAGCATCAAAAGATTCCTACGGCTTATATAATAGACAGAGCCGGCCTAAAAGGTCATGCTATTGGTGGAGTCAAGGTTTCTGAAAAGCACGCTAATTATATTATCAATACAGACCAGGCCACAGCCGAGCAGGTGATCATGTTAATAAGCTTTATCAAACAGCAAATTCGTGATAAGTACGGTATCCAGCTTCAGGAAGAGGTTCAGTTTATTGGCTAATATTAGCTAAAATATTGCCATAAATAAGATTCTAGCTTGCTTTTTGTCTAATTTTGGCCTATTATTATTGACAATTTGAAAAAAATCTGTATAATATAGAGGCATTAATTAAAGTAATTATTAACATAAGTTCTAATCTTAGAGAAAACATCACCTTGCCTATACAAGGTAAGGATATTTTCTTATTTATTAAATGTCAGACGCTAGAGTAAATAAAAAAGGTTTTTTGGAAGTTATCGGGGAGGTGAACGAATTACTACCCAACACCAATTTTCGAGTCACCTTAGAAAATGGCCATGAAATATTGGCTCATCTTTCTGGGAAAATGCGAATGTTCAAAATAAAGATTTTGCCAGGGGACAAGGTAGTGTTGGAGATGAGCCCCTATGATCTGACCAAGGGTCGCATCATTTATCGCAATTAATTTTCAATAATAATTTCACTTAGTTATTAAAATAATTTATTAAATAAATTTCTAACGAGATGAAGGTCCGTGCCTCAGTAAAAAAAATTTGTAAAGATTGCAAAGTTATCCGCCGTGAAGGTCGGCTAGTTTGCATTTGTAAAAACCCCAAGCACAAGCAAAGACAGGGCTAAATTAACAATTATTAATTCATAAAGATGGCAAGAATTTCAGGAGTCAATCTTCCAAACGAAAAAAGAGTAGAGATCGCTTTAACCTCCGTTTACGGCCTTGGTTTGAGTTCCTCTAACAAAATATTAAAACAACTCAAAATTGATCCAAATATTCGGGTGAAGAATTTGTCCGAAGAGCAGGTCAATACTTTGAGACAGGTTATTGAAAAAGATTTTCGCGTCGAAGGAGAATTGCGTCGTGAAAGAATGACCAATATCAAGCGTTTGAAGGAAATCAAATGTTACCGCGGCACTAGACACACCAAAGGTTTGCCAGTACACGGACAACGCACCAAGACCAATAGTCGCTCTGTTCGTGGAAACAAACGCGTGACCATGGGTAGTGGTCGCGTCTCAGCCGCTCAAAAGACATAATTGTAAAATATGAAAGCTGTAAAATCTAGAAAAAAAGTTAAGAAAGTTGTAAAAAAAGGCCAGGCCCACATCCAGGCCACTTACAATAACACCATCATCACCCTGACTGATCAGCAAGGCAATGTCTTGGCTTGGTCTTCGGCTGGTGTCAATGGCTTCAAGGGCGCCAAAAAATCTACGCCTTATGCCGCTGGTATTATTGTCAGAAATGCCGTGGAAAAAACCAAAGATTTTGGTTTGACCGATGTTGAGGTTTTTGTCAAAGGCGTTGGTGCTGGACGCGAGGCCGCTATCCGCTCCTTGCATAGCAGTGGTATCAATGTTTCCTCAATCAAAGATATGACGCCAATTCCACACAATGGCTGTCGTCCTAAGAAACCAAGAAGGGTCTAATAGTATAATTGCAAAATTGTTATGGGAAGAAATTTAAAACCGAGACATAAAGCTAGCCGTCGCTTTGGTGAAAATGTGGCCGAGACCGCAAAATCTCCGCTAGCCAAGAGGAATTATCCTAGTGGCGTACATGGACCAAAAAAGTCATTCAAAAAAGTCAGTGAATACGGCAAGCAATTAATGGAAAAGCAAAAAGCCAAAGCCATTTATGGTTTGCTGGAAAAACAATTTGCCTTGACTTTTGGCCGTGCCCAAAAAATGGCCGGCGATGTCAATGAGAATTTGTTGGTTTTACTGGAAAGTCGCCTGGATAATGTGGTTTTTCGTGGAGGACTAGCGCCAACTAGACGCCTAGCTAGACAGCTAGTCACTCATGGTCACTTTACTATTGGCGCTGGCAAGGTAAATATTCCTTCCTATACAGTCAAGCCAGGTGAAATTATCAAAGTCAAGGAAAATAAGGCCAAAAAAGGTTATTGGCTAGCTCTGGCTGAAAAGATTGAAAAAACCGAGCCAGCTGGCTGGCTTTCACTGGATAAGAAAAATTTGGCCCTGACTGTCAACAGCCGGCCAAATCAAAATGATCTGCCTAAGAATATTACTACCAGCTTGATCGTTGATTTTTATTCACGTTAATAAATTATTAATTTTAAAATAAAAATTTAATTATAAAACAATGAACAAGATTAGCTTACCAGAGAAAATTAGCGTCATTGACCAAAAGAATAATCATTACCAAGTGATTATTGAGCCTTGCTCGCCTGGCTATGGTGTTACTATTGGTAATGCTTTGCGTCGAGTGATGCTATCTTCGTTGCCAGGGGCAGCGGTCACCTCTTTCAAAATAGAGGGTGTTCAGCACGAGTTTGACACAGTCAACCATGTCAAAGAAGACCTGGTGGAAATAATGTTGAATTTGAAAAAATTGAGATTAAAATTATTCAGCGATGAACCAGTCATTTTAAATATTGAAGCTAAGGGTGAAAAAGTTGTCACCGCCAAAGATATCAAAAAAGATTCCAATGTGGAAATAATGAATGAAGATTTGTTGATTGCTACTATGACCGATAAGCAAGCCAAGCTAAATATGGAGATTACGGTCGAGCGTGGCTTGGGCTATGTGGCTGTCGAACAAAGAGATGAAAAAGTAAAATTGCCAATCGGCAGTATTGCTATTGATTCCAATTTTTCACCAGCTTTGAATGTCGGCTTTAATATTGAATTTGTCCGAGTTGGTGAAATGACCAACTACGAAAAATTAATAATGGATATTTTGACTGATGGCACAATTGATGCGCGGGGAGCTGTTTCTCAGGCGTCCATAATTTTGCGTGATAATTTTAGCTTTTTGGTGGCCGAGGAAGCTAGCTCAGAAAAAGTGAGCGAAGCCGAAGAAACAGAAGCTGAGCCAGTGGTCAAGAAAAGAGTTGCCAAAAAAAAGAGTAAAAAAGAGTAAATAACCAATACCATGAGGCACCGAAAGAATATAACTAAATTGAGCAGAACCTCTGATGTGCGCCGAGCACTTTTAGAAAACTTGGCCACGTCAATTATTTTGTATGAAAAAATTGTTACCACCGAAGCCAAAGCCAAGGCCTTGCGACCTTTTGTGGAGCGTTTGATAACCAGAGGTAAGGTCAAATCAATACATAATAAGCAAATTTTGAGTGGTATTTTGCCAGACAAAAAAGCTGTCCAAAAAGTATTGGATGTTTTGGGTCCTAGATATAAGGATCGTAAAGGCGGATATTGCCGAATTATTAAAATTTCACCACGAGTCGGAGATGGTGCCTTACTCGCTCAGATTGAATTAGTATAAAAATATGGAAAGAAAAGTTCACAACATTGATGCTACTGGAAAAATAGCTGGACGCTTGGCCTCTCAAGTAGCAATACTACTGATGGGTAAGCACAAAATAAATTATGCTGCCAACACCGAATGCGGTGATATTGTTGAAATTACTAATATCAGTGCTATTAAGTTTACTGGTAATAAGCTAGACAGCAAACTTTATTATCGCCATAGCCAATATCCAGGGAGCTTGAAAACTACCAAATTGAAAGACATGATGGTCAAAAATCCTGAGAAAACTTTTATCCAGATATTGCACAATATGTTGCCAAAAAATAGATTGCGACCCAAGATGCTTAAGCGCTTAATTATCAAATAATACTATGCCAGAAGAAACCAAGTCCAAGTCAATAACCTTTGCCGTTGGTAGAAGAAAATCAGCTATTGCTAGAGTTAGGATTATGTCTGAAAAAAGCAATGGTATCAGTATCACCATCAATGATAAGGATTATAAGCTTTATTTACCATATTTTGAGTGGCAACAAGATTTATTGGCGCCTCTCAAAATAACTGGCCAAGATAAAATTGTTATCTCTGTCCGAGTCAAAGGAGGCGGTATCAAAGGGCAAGTTGACGCTATAGTCAACGGCCTAGCCAAGGCCTTGTTGAAAATTGATGAAAATTTCCGCGCGGCTTTGAGAAAAGAAGGACTTCTTACCCGCGATTCTCGCATCAAGGAACGAAAGAAACCGGGTCTCAAAAAAGCCCGCCGCGCCCCACAATGGAGCAAACGTTAAAAATTACTTTACTATACTCAGAAACCCCTATAAAATACGGGGTTTTTGCTTTTTTTAGCTATTTTCAAAGGTCTTTTCTTTTGTTATAATTAGCCCATGACAAATGGCCAAAAAATCACCTCAAATACTAGCTGGTATTTGCTGGCTCTGATTTTTCAAAAAATATTATCTTTTGCCTATTTTACGATTTTGGCCAGATTTTTGGGACCAAATGATTATGGGCAATACCAATTGGCTCTTAATTTTGCGCTGATGCTTTCGGTTGTAGCTGACTTGGGTTTGTCAGCTGTCTTGATTCGGGAAACAGCCAGAAAACAAATTGATCAGAAGCAACTTTTTCGCCAAATATTTTCTCTCAAATTATTATTGAGCATTTTGTCATTGGCCGCTATCATAATTGGCGATCTACTACTTTACGCCAATAACCCAGTGCGTCCGCTTATTTTTTTAACGGCCTTTATAGTTATTATTGATAGTTTTACTTTATTGTTTTATGGTTTTTTACGTGGTCAGCAAAATCTGTATTACGAATCAATCGGCACAATAGCTTTTCAAGTTATTATTTTGACGCTGGGCTTGATTTTGATGCAATTTAATCGTGATCCATTTTTCTTTATTATTGTGGTTTTAGTAGCTAGCAGTTTTAATTTTTTATATTCTTTAATTTTAATCAATAAAAAGTACCAAGTTAAATTGGGTTGGTGTTTTGATAAAAAATTAGTACGTAGTATTTTTTTTATAGCTTGGCCTTTTGCTTTGTCGGCCTTGTTTGCCAAGATCTATGCTTATATTGACGGTTTGATTTTGGAGCAGATGCAGGGCGCTTCTCAAATGGGTTTGTATAGTGTAGCTTACAAAATAACTTTTGCTTTTCAATTTATACCTTTAGCTTTTGTGGCCGCTCTTTATCCGGCTTTTTCTCATTATTGGCAGAATGACAAAAGTCAGCTAGAAAAAACTTTACTCAAAGCCATAAATTATCTGGGCTATATTGCTTTACCAATTTCCGCTGGTATTATCTGTTTGGCGCCAAACATCATTAGTACGCTTTATACCAGTAATTATAATGGCTCCAGTGTGCCTTTGCAGATTTTGATTGCTAGCTTGCCATTTTTATTTATCAATTTTGCTTTATCATATTTTTTGAATGCTACCGATCGCCAACGAACCAATACTTTTAATTTGGGACTAGTAATGATTCTGAATGTTGTTTTAAATATTCTGTTTATTCCCAAGTGGTCAACGCTGGGAGCTAGTTTAGCATCCACCATTAGCACCATTAGTTTGTTTTGCCTGAATTTATTCGCAGTTTATAAAGTGACTCAGATTAAGCTGGGTGATTGGTGGCCTATGCTTAGAGCCATCATGGCTAGCTTATTGATGGCCTTGGTAGTAATTTTTTTGGCTAAGATATTTAATATTTGGTTGTGTATTGCTCTTGGCTTTTTGGTGTATTTTGGCTTTTTAATATTATTTAAAAATTTGGAAAAAGAGGATTATTTTTATATTAGACGGGCTTTAAAAAAGAATTAAAATGAAAAAGGTTTTAGTGCTTACTCATGAATATTTTCCTTTTGCTGGTGGCGTAGCCATGTATTGTTATAATTTATTCAAAAATTTTCCAACAGAAAATTATCTGGTAGCCAGTGATTGTCCAGAACTAAAAAATCAAAATAATAATGTTAAAATAAAATTAGTATCACCCTATGTTTGGCCACATTGGTTGCCAGGCTTATTAGCCGTTACTCGACTGGTCAGAAAACATAAAGTTGCTGTCATTTTTACACCAAATATTCTGCCTTTAGGATCCATTGCTTATGTGATAAAAAAAATATTTGGCACGCCCTATATCATATCTTTACATGGTTTGGATATAAATTTGGCTTTGCAGAACAAGCCAGTTTGGACCAAGAAAATATTGCTCTCAGCCCAAGCGATTGTCTGCAATACGGAGTATACAGCTGGTCTGATCAAGGGATTGGTCAGTGTTGATAAAATAAGTGTTATTTATCCAAATATTAGTATTGATTCGAAAAATATTTCAGCGGAGCAAGTAAAGTCAATAAAAGAAAAATATAAGGTCGGCAGTGCCAAGCTAATCTTGACTGTCGGTAGATTGGTAGAAAGAAAAGGCCATGCCTTAGTAATTGATGCTCTGAAGAACTTGTTGGATTTAGATTGTAAATACTGGATAGTGGGTGATGGCCCCCACAGAGCTAATTTAGAAAAACAGGTTATAGATAATAATTTGTCAGAGAAAGTATTTTTTTTGGGGAGAGTGGCTACTGAAGATTTGCCCTTGTTTTATCAGGCGGCAAATTTGTTTGTCATGCCCAACCAAGAAATCGGCACTGACGTGGAAGGTTTTGGTATGGTGTTTTTGGAAGCAGCTACTTTTGCTTTGCCGATCATTGCCGGGTTTAGCGGTGGTGTCAAAGAAATATTTACAGGTCACGGAGATGTTTGTTATGTTGACAATAGCCATGATATTGCCGTGGCAATCAGAGATTTATTGACTGATGAAAAAAAAGCTTATAGCTATGGTCAGCAAGCGTATTTAATCAGCGAAAAATTTAAAAATAAACAAGCCGAAAGTATTAAGTTATTAGAAAAGATTTTAAGTTAGAAAAAATATGACGCAGTATGATGTAATCATGTTTGGCATGTCAAACTATTCCGAGTGGGATAGAGGAGTGTCCAATCGCAATTATCATGTTTTGAAAGAGTTGCTTAATAAGCCCGAAGTCAACAAAGTTTTATATGTTGACTATTTGCCATTGACTTGGAAAAGGGCCTTGCGTATTTTGAAGCAGGACATTTTTGTTGACTTGAAAAATTCACAAGTAGTTAGCCGTGGCGCTACTTTCAAAGTTTCCAAATTATCGGAGAAATTGTTTGTTTATACTGATATCAGCTTTGTTTTTTCTCCCATGCTGACTATTAATAATATAAAAAAACTTTCTTTAAAATTGAATTTTGGCGATTTAGTTTTGTGGTCGCTTAACCCATTTATTACTCCTTTTTGGCAAAAATTTGGCGCTAGATTGGTAGTTTTTGATGCGGTTGATAATTGGCTTTCCCATTCATCCTATACCAAGCTACAAGCTAGATTAAAAAAATGTTACGACTTGGTAAAAAGCGAAGCAGATATTATTTTTACGGTTTCCAAAAATCTGTTGAATTTTTTTGAAGACCAGCCCAATGTACACTGGATTCCCAATGGTGTGGATTTTATTCACTACAACAAGCAATACACTCTAGTCAATAGAGATATTTCTGATATAAAGAAACCAATCATTGGCTATATTGGGATTATTCAGGAAAAAGTTGATTTGGATCTTATTCATTATTTAGCCGAAAAAAATCAAGACAAATCCATTGTTTTGGTCGGTCCGATCTGGGATGAGCAGACCTTGCAGAAAAAAGAATTGAAGAGCTACCAAAATATTTATTGGCTGGGTCACAAGTCATATGAAGAAGCGCCGATGTATATTCAGCAATTTAGCGTTGGCATTGTACCGCATCGGGCCAATGAATTTAGCGCTAGCACCAATCCCATGAAGGTCTATGAGTATTTGGCTTGCGGTAAGCCAGTGGTCTCGACAGAAAATGTCGGCACCGAAAATATGAATGACATAATAAAAGTAGCTAGTGGCTATGAGGATTTCAACCAACAAGTTAATTTAGAATTAAAAAACGATTCAGATCAAGCCATTACTTTGCGTCAAGAGTTTGCCAAAAAATATTCTTGGCACAATACCGTGGAAAAAATGCTGGATATTATTAATAAAAAATTAATTTAAATATGAATCCAAAAGTATCAGTAGTCATAGTTCATTGGCGAGTGCGTAAATTATTGGAACAATGTTTGCGCAGTATCTATAAGCAGATAGATCCCGAAGAAGTAGAGGTGATTGTGGTTGACAATGACTCTCAGGATGGCACTTCGGAAATGCTAATGGTGGAATTTCCCAAAGTAAAGACCATTGCCTTGGGCCAAAACAAGGGTTTTGCCTATGCCAATAATTTAGGCATCAAAGTTGCCCATGGTCAGTTGATATGCTTATTAAATCCCGACACTGTCATTGGTGATGGTTTTTTTGCCAAGAGCATGAAGTATATGGCTGAAAATCCAGGCGTATCTATTGTTGGCCCATTATTATTAAATAAAGATGGCAGTGTGCAAGAATCAGTCAGGCGTTTTCCTGATTGGCGTTCACATATTTTGATTTTATTAAAACTAAAAAACATTATCCCCCAGCAAAAATTTTTAGCGTATTATTTGTATCCAGAGTTTGACTATAAGCGCGAAGCAGCTGTTGAGCAGATAATGGGCGCGGCTATGATAATAAGACGTAGTGTTTTTGATACTTTGGGTTTATTTGATCAGGGCTATTTTATTTGGTTTGAGGAAGTGGATTTTTGCCAGCGAGCCAGAAAGCACGGCTTGAGTATAAAATTTGTGCCAGACTTTTCGGTCACTCACTATGGCGGTGCCAGTTTTGAACAAGCTCCAACCGTGCACAAACAAATGATGTTTAATCGCAGTTTGCTGCGTTATTTTTTCAAACACCAGCCCTGGTGGCAAAGTATTATTTTGATGGTTATTTTGCCTATTAATTTATTATTAACAGCCCTGTATGCTCTCTTTTTACGCATTAGAGAACAATAGACCAATTTTGTTTTGGAGTGGCATCTTGCTTTTTTTAGAATTGCTTTCCGCCTTAGCTTGGTTTTATAATCCTTTGGCTATTGTTTTTTTTATAATACTAGCTGGGATTTTAATTTTTGCTTATCGCCAAAATAAGTCCTGGCTAATACTATTGCCAATCCTTGAACTATTTTGGGGCAGTATGGGGCGCAGTATCGGCTATGGTTTTTTTAGTTTGCGCTGGTTGATTTTTATTGTCACTATTTTATTTTTTTTAATAGCTAATTTTGGAAAATACAAAAGTTTAAAAATATTTCAAAATAGAGCAATAGCAAGAATTTTTGTAAGCTACCTAGTTCTGATTATTTTTGTGACACTACTAGCCATAATTAACCATCATTCATTGCGCAATATTTTCTTTGACGCTAATGCTTATTTATTTTTCTTGTATTTGCCTCTTTGGTTGGAATATTATGATACTAATGTTTTCAAGAAAATAGTAAATATTTTATTAGCCAGCTCTTTGCTGATCGCTGTCAAGACCATGCTTGTTTTTTATTTTTTTACGCAAAGCAGTTTTGATTTGCTGGCTTTGTATAAATGGATTAGGGATACCAGAACCGGAGAAATTACAATATTAGACAATGGCTTTGCGCGCATATTTTTTCAGTCACAAATATATTTACTATTGGCTTGGTCAATTATTTTTGATCGTGTCATAAAGTGTAAACTAAGCGCTAAAAAGTTTTTTTATTTAGTGATTTTGTCTACGGCTATTTACATTTCTTTGTCTAGAAGTTTGTGGCTCGGTCTCTTGCTGATTATATTTGTCTTATTGATTTTAAACAAAAGAATTTTAGTAAGTTTAAAGTATTTGTTTTTTATTTCTTTAACAACTTATGCTTTGGTAATAATATTATTTAATGTGCCAAAATATCATCAAATAAATTTATTGTCTAATCGTAGTTTGAGCAGTCAAGAAGCCGCTTTGTCCACTCGGACATTGTTATTGCCAGTGATGTGGGACTCTATTCAGAAGAGCCCGCTTATTGGCCATGGTTTTGGGCAAGAGCTGACTTTCTTGAGTCAAGATCCGCGTAGTAAAAATGCTCAAAATCCCACCGGCCAAAGAACCACCTTTTCCTTTGAATGGGGCTGGCTTGATTTTATGCTCAAAGGAGGCCTCTTGTTGCCCCTATTCTTCGTTTATAGCTTAGTTTATATTATTAGGGCACTTTATGTTATAATTAGGTCAAAGCCCGAATTTATGGCCTGGTTGGCCATATTTTTGGCCTTGCCATTGATTCATGTTTTTACACCTTATCTCAACCATCCTTTGGGCTTGGGTTTACTGATTTTAGGGCTTATCAATACAAAAAATTATGTCTAAAATAGCAAAAAATATTTCAGTCACTGTTTGTTTGCTCACTTGGAATGGTGAAAAATATTTGCCTATGTTTTTGAATAGTTTGCTGGAACAAACATTTGAAAATTGGGAGCTTTTGGTTTTGGATAATGCTTCGGCTGATAACTCCGTGGCGGTAGTTAGTGAGTATTATCCGCCAGCCAAAATTATCCGCCAAAAACAAAATGTGGGTTTTGCCAAAGGCAATAATTTGTTAATCAAATGGTCAAAGTCAGATTATGTTTTGGTAGTTAATCAGGACGTGGTTTTGGATAAAAATTATCTGCAAGTCCTAGTAGAGTTTATGGCTAAGCACAAACAAGCCGCTAGCGTAGCTGGCAAATTGTACTATTGGGATTATGATAATAGCTTGATGACTGAGACAGTTGATTCGTTTGGCTTGAAGATTGATCGCCGGCGAGCAGTTGTTGACTACTTACAAGGCCAAGACAATCCGCCAATGGAGACCCAAGAAGTATTTGGTTTGTCAGGGGCGGTCGTTATGTATCGCCGCCAGGCCTTGGAGTCCATAAAATACCGCATCCAAGATGATGACTACGAATATTTTGATGAAGATTTTTTTGCCTACAAAGAAGATGTAGACATTGCTTGGCGTCTGCGCTTGTGGGCTTGGGAGAATTGGTTAGTAGCCGATACACGGGCCTACCACCATCGTAGTGTGGCTTCCAGACAATCTTTAAAAAAGCGTAGCCAGAATCGCGGTTTTGTTAATAAATTATCCTACCGCAATCAATGGTGGTTGTTGTTCAAGAATTCTTTTGTCAAAGATCTTATTCGCGATAGTCGCTTTATTCTTTGGTACGAGTTTAAAAAATTAATTTATTTAATTATTTTTGAAAGACAAACATTGACTGCTTGGTCAGATTTTTTCAAATATTATTCCAAAATGGCCAAAAAAAGAAAATATATCATGTCTAATCACCAGGTGAAAGCCGAAAGTATAAACAAATGGTTTTATCGATAGTAATTTTAAACTACAAAACAAAAAATTTAACCAAGGAATTATTAAAAAATTTACTAGATTTAAAATTGCCTTTTGAACACGAGATTATTGTAGTTGACAATGCTTCTTATGACGGCTTGGACTCCATAATCAAGGAAAAATTTCCTAGCGTCAAATTTATTCAAGCGCCAAAAAATGGCGGTTTTGCTTATGGTAATAACTTAGGCATCAAGCAGGCAGTAGGGCAGT
>CAZILH010000003.1:0-7871 GCA_964540095.1 uncultured Gammaproteobacteria bacterium
GGTACCCGAAGCATCAATAGCTAAACGCAAATATTTTATTCTGGCTCGTCTTTTGATATCAAAAACTAATTCTTGACCCTGATGTTTAATTTTTTTGCTTACCTTCGGCATTAATATTCTTTTATATTATCTTCCAAGGCCAGCTGACCGCAAGCGGTATATGCACGTACTAAGCCACCGACACCTAATTTTTTTCCACCAAAATAACGGACGACCACTAGCAGGGAATTCATTAATTCTTTTTTTTGGAGCAGATAAAGCAAGGGCTTGCCAGCCGAACCATTGGGCTCATGACTGTTATAAAATTTTTCTTTAACTTGCCCGCTCTCCTGCACTCGATAAGCATACACAACATGAGAGGCATCATGATATTCTTTTTTGATGGTATCTAAAATTTTTTGCACTTGCTCTAAATCATCCAAAAAACAAGCAAACCCAATAAACTTAGATTTGCTTATAGTGTATTCTATTATTTTATCTTGCTTGACCCCAAGCATTATAACTCACCTTCATCTTGGTGCTGATGATCTTTTTTGTGACTACCCAAACCCCAGCAACAGCGATTGCTTTTTTTGTTGATCATGCTAAAACCAAGTACCACCAAGGCAATGCCCCAAAAATATCCCCAAAAACTAGCCATGATTATACCCATGGCCTTAAGCAAAAGGAAGATGCCCAAAACCACGAAAAAATAACCCAACATCATATTAATAAATATTAATGATTATGACTTAATTATAGTACATTTTGAGAGAAAATAAAAAGCCCCAGCGCTTGCGCACCAGGGCCATGAAAGAGAGCATGCCTAAGCGATAAACTCACTCCAGCTGAATATCGGTGTAGTAGTGATTGAGCAACCAGCTGTCGCCAAACACTTCGTTGAGCGTCTGCTCCCAAGTGTCAGGGAATAAGCTCACCAAACGATAAATGCCGGCCGCCAGCGTGTTGTTGTAGACATAGATGTCCACCCACAGGTGAGCATCGCGCTCCGAATCCAAGAAGCTATTCACTCCGCTTGAGGAGTTAGTGCCTCCAATGTAAAGATCCTTGAAGACAATGGCCTCCTCCCGCTCATAGAGCGAAAGAACGAACCCAATCGGGCCAGAGTTGTCGTTGCCGACAGTGATTTTCGGACCGGCCGTGTTGTTGAAGTCGATCCTTAAGCCCACATTGACTCCCTCGAAATAGGTCTCGTAAAGACCATTGTCCGAGGGCACTTTGACTGGGTCAGAGCACCCAGGCAAGGCCACGACCAGCAAGACCAGCCACAGCAGTTTTCTCATCGCCCTTACCTCCAGGGTTTATGGGAAACACTCCGCTAATTTGTCAAAGACGGCTATTTTTGTTAATATTCTCCTGCGGCTAAGTCGATCAATAATAAATCTTAGCAAATAATTTTTTTGCTGTCAAAATGCTCGTGAAAAAACGAATCGCCACAGCGGCTGATCCTGGAAGCGTTACTTTAGCCCTATTTCACACCCCCCTCTTTACAGAAAGTAAAGCGGTTTTGTGTGTTTTGGAAAATAATAAAGAAATAAAAACTTGGCTAGATCTGCTAAAACTTTGGTCTCAAGAATTAAATATAAACAGCAAAAAAATATTCACTTGGCCCATGGGTGAAGAGCCAGGCCTGGAACTGCTGATTGCCCTACACCGCCTGCAAGCAGCTTATATATTAACTACCAGACATAACCTAGAATTGCCCACTCCCAGCTGGTCAGCGCTCAACGAAAGCAAAATCAATCTTGAACTCAATGAAGAATACCATCCCCACCAACTGAGCAGTGATTTGATAAAAATCGGTTTTGAGCGCCAGTCACAAGCTTTTGGCCCTTACACCTTTAGCATCAAGGGCAGTGTTTTTGATATCTTTCAAAATGACCAAATTATTCGCCTCAACTATGACCAAAATAAAATAGAAAAAATAATATACTTTGACACTGAACAAAAATATACTGAACACAAAATTGATACAGTAGATATTTGGCCAAAATCCACTTTTAAAAAAGAAAAGTTTATCACTGCTTTACCTGAACAAGTATTATTAGTGAGTGACCAAAATATTGATCTTGCTTTAACAAAAAATAATTCACAAATTATTTTCGATCCCCTAGCCAAAGATAGCTTCCCCACCGAATCAATTACTAATATTTTAGATAAACAAAAAAATTATTACCAGTTTTTGGAACAAAAAAAGCAAGCTAAAATAATTTGGCTGACAAAAAATAAAAACTTTGCTCAAAAATTAATTACGGAAAATAATATTAAATGCTCTCTCTATGACTGGCAAAGCGCTTTGAGCTGGCCAACAGCTATTTATGCTGAGCAACAAAAAATTGTCTTAGTAAATGATTCTTTATTTTTTGCCGAAGAAAAAAGTAACAATAATATTATACAGGAATTCCAACCCGATTTTACAGTCAATGACTTGGTAGTACACCGCGATCATGGTATTGCCTTGCTCAAAGAAATGACTACTATGCCGGTTGATGGCCTGACTCGCGAATATTTTGTTTTGTCTTATGCCGAAAACGACACACTTTTTGTGCCAGTTGACTTGGCTGACAGCTTGGAAAAATATATCGGCCCAGCCAATCCCAAAATCCACCGTCTGTCAGTAGGCAATACTTGGCCACAGACACTACGGAAAATAAAAAGCCAAACCTGGGAATTGGCTAATCAGCTCTTATTGATAGAAGCCACCAGAAAACTGCAAAAAAGCCCTATTTTAAGACCACAGGGCTTGGAAAAAAGCCTGGCCGATAGCTTTCCTTATACACTGACCGCTTCCCAAAAAACAGCCATTGAAGAAACTTTGACTGATTTGACTAAGCCATTTCCTTCTGACCGCTTGATCTGCGGTGATGTGGGTTTTGGCAAAACCGAAGTAGCCATCCGCGCCGCCGGCCGTGTAGTAGCCAATGGCTGGCAGACGGCATTGCTCTGCCCCACGACCTTGCTCGCCCAACAGCACTACGACAACTTTGTTAGCCGTTTTGAAAAATTGGGCGTCAAAATTGTTTTGATGACTCGCTGGCAAAAAGCCAACGAAATAAAAAACAATCTAGAAGCCATAAACAATGGCACGGCTGATATTATTATTGGCACGCATCGCCTGCTGTCGCGAGATATAAATTTTCCAAAACTACAATTATTGATTATTGATGAAGAACAAAATTTTGGCGTCAAAGATAAGGAAAAATTAAAAAAACATCAAGCCAACATACATTTGCTGACACTGACCGCCACTCCCATACCCCGCACGCTCAATATGGCCCTATCCATGATCAAAGATATTAGCTTAATAAATGAACCAATAAAAAATCGCCAAGATATTATTACCAAAATAGTAGCCGAAAGTGACCAAACTATTGTGGCGGCCATAAACTATGAGTTGGCTCGTCATGGGCAGGTCTATTATCTATACAATCAAGTAGAAACAATTGATTTGGCTTACCAAAAATTAAAAAAACTTTTGCCAAAATGCAAAATAGCTATTGCTCATGGCCAGCTAGCCGATGAAAAACTGGCCGCGGTCATGCACGAATTTGATACTGGACAAATAGATGTTTTGCTTTGCTCCACCATCATTGCCAATGGCCTAGACATCCCCAAGGCCAATACTCTTATTGTTCACAAGGCGCACTGCTTTGGACTGTCTCAATTACACCAATTGCGTGGACGCATTGGCCGCTCCGAGCGTCAAGCTTTTGCCTATTTTATGTATAGTTCTGAAAAATTACCAAAATTAGCCAGTCAGCGCTTGGGCTTTTTAAAACAAGCCACTCACCTTGGCGAAGGTTTTAAAATTGCCAACAAAGACCTGGAACTAAGAGGTGTTGGACAAATACTGGGCCAAGCCCAATCTGGCAAAATAAAAACCATAGGTCTTGGGCTTTACCAACAGCTTATTTCTGAGACCATCATGGAAATAAAAGGCCAACCAATAAAATATTGGCGCGATGTGGAAATCAATCTGCCAGTTGATACGAGCTTAAGCATCAACTTCAAAAAAACAATTGCTGAAAAAATAATTTTTTATCAAAAAATCAGCCAAGAACGCCGTTTAGAAATAATCGAAAAAAATATTAATGAAGCAAAAGAAAAAAATGTTGCCAACCTGTGGCATTTACAAAAAATAAAAATACTCTGCCAAGACAAAGATATTATTAGCATCAACACTCTCAAGAGTCAAACAAAAAATTGGCTGGTAATTAATTTTATGGGACCAGGAAATTTAAAAAATATTTCTCTGCTCCAAGAAAAAAATCCCCACTGGTTTTATCAAAACAAACAAATCAAAATAGAGCTTAGCTATCTAGCTAATAATTTATTGCCAAATATAGAGTCCGCCTTAAAAATTCTGTAAATTTTAGAGCCCTGGGCATGATGCACAGGGCTCTAGTGTTGATCCTCGCTCTTCTTGTTCAAACGATGGGATTTGACCCACCTCGAAAACGAAAACGCGCGAGTACTTCTTCATTATCCACGATTCTGGCAGCCGATCCACTCGGAGCGAGGTGTTGCTGCAAGAGCAACCCTCCAGCAACTTCGTTGACACCTTCCTCCTCGTCGTCACCGGAACCCACCTCTGCGCAAAGTATCCTTTCCAGCAACTCATCTTCTTCGGCGCGATGCGCGGCCAACATCATCCTGACAGCATTCAGTCGGCCTTGGTCAAGTCCGGCCAGAAACTCTTCGGTGACTGCTACCATGATATTCTGCCCGGCCAACTGCAGACACTCCTTAGTCATCTCAGGCCTATCGCCATACATGACATCCTCCTTGTTGGTTGTCAGACCAGAATCAGTTCTCCGCCAATACTCGGACGCAAGGCGCGACAAAGATCTTGCAGAATGACCGACGATTGACACTCCAGCTCTGATCCGCGATCGTGCAATCGATCATAAAGATTGTCCAAGACATCGTCGGACAGAGCGAGAATTGTGTTGAAGGGAACAATTAGCTGGCGACAACCTAACCCCGGATTGAGACCGCTCAATACACCTCTGACGTAATCAGAACCCCAGAAGGCCCACAGCGCCCACGCCTCCAAGTGACGCTGAAGCTCGCGGACTTTTTCTTTGTTTACCATTTGCCTACCTCGCTTTGAAATGAGCCGAAAATTATGTTATAGTCAAATTGCTTGGCCATAACCTTATGCCAAGTATAATGATATAATGTCTACAGTTTATGTCAATTCTGGCTATGAACAAAACAGTGAGCCGTGACTACCAAATCCTGGAAGAATTCGAGGCCGGCTTGGTTTTGACTGGCCAAGAGGTCAAATCAGCCAAAAACAAACACATTGATTTTAAGGGTTCTTTTATTTCCATACGCTCTGGTGAGGCCTGGCTAAAAAAACTATTCATTGCCCCTTATAGCAAGGCGGGAATATCCCTAAAAAGCTACAATCCTATCCGTGACCGAAAATTACTATTACACCGCAAAGAAGTGCTTAATTTAGCCAATAAAACCGACAATAAGGGCTTGACAATAATCCCCCTTTCAGTGTATACTAGCCGAAGATTAATTAAGGTCAAGTTGGCTTTAGTTAAGGGAAAAAAGAAATTTGACAAACGCGCCGATATAAAAAAACGAGAAATCAACCGTGATATTCAGCAAAAGCTGAAAAATTATTAATTTATGGGGATGTTTTATTTTCGACGTCAAATCCTTTTATAGATGGCAAGTGGAGTCGACGAACTCCTAAAAAACGTCTGCTACATAAGTGCAACAAACTTAGTTCAGAAAGCCAAAGATCTCTTACGAGTTCCGCAGTTTTCGCCAGTCCTGGCCTAAAAACCACGACCGTCTACCCAAAATTCGGCCCGAAATTTTGGACTAGACGTCATAATTCGGGCTATAAAATACCTAGTGTTGACCTGGGTATTTCAAACAAATTGTCAACTAAGCAGTCAATATTTTGCCAATTATAAGTTGACTGACCAAAAAATTAAATTGGATAAACTTGTAGTCATTTATTTGAGTTTTTGGCAGACAGGGGTGTAATACCCCTCATCTCCACCATTCAACAAATTTTCAAAATCTCTAAAAGATTAAGAAAAAACCAGGCTAATTATTAAAAGTAAAAATATTTACACACCAAGACCATTTTTCAACCGCAATAGATTCGGTGGAAAATCTTATCGGCTTAACCAACAAATTCGCGTACCAGAAGTCAGAGTTATCGACGACCAAGGTGAGCAAGTCGGCATCATGTCTACCATTGAAGCTCTGCGTTTAGCCGAAGAGCAAGGTATAGACCTGATAGAAGTATCGCCCCAAGCTCAGCCACCGGTCTGTCGTTTGATGGAGTTTGGAAAATTCCAATATCAGCAAAGTCGCCAAACCAAAAACAAGACCAAAAGAGTTGATGTCAAAGGTATTAGGTTGTCCTTGAAGATTGGCCAGCACGATATTGAAACCAAACAAAAACAAGTGGCTAAATTTTTGGATCAAGGCCACAAAGTCAAAATTGACCTTCGTCTGCGCGGTCGAGAAAAAGCTTTTCGAGGTAAAGGCGTAGAAGTTGTCAAACAATTCATTGACACCTTACAATGCGAATACAAATTAGATAAACCAATAGAAACGCAAATGGGCACTATTAGCACCATTATCGCTAAAAAATAATTGTTTAACTAACTTAATTTCTAAGGGGATGAAACTGAAAACGAAAAAAATATTAAGCAAAAGAGTCAAAGTCACTGGCAACAAAAAAATCATGATTCGCACTGGCGGACAGGATCATTTTAATTCTCGCGAATCTGGCAAAGTGACCAAGAACAAAAGACGCGACAAAGAGTTGTCTAGTGCTAATAAAAAAGTAATTAAGAAATTTTTACCATATATCTAAAGAAAAAATATGCCAAGAGTAAAAAGAGGTACAGCCCACATCAAGAAAAGAAAAAACCTATTGAAAAAAACTAAGGGCTACATGTGGGGCCGCAGTAAAAAAGTAAAACAAGCTAAAGAAGCTATTCTTCATGCTGGATTGCATGCCCGCCATGATAGACGAGCCAAAAAAGGCGTCCATCGCTCTTTGTGGCAAGTCAAACTAAATGCCGCGGTGCGTGAACACGGCTTGAACTATTCTACTTTTATTAATAAATTAAAAATTAATAAGATTGAATTAGATCGCAAAGTTTTGTCAGAAATGGCTACCCAGCATCCAACGGCCTTTGCTCAACTAGTAAAAAATCTAAAATAAAATCGAGCTCGGCTCGATAAAACGCCCCCCACTTATGGGGGTGTTTTTTATTTACTTTTTTCTAAAAAATCGATAAAAAATAAGACCCGCAAAAACTCCTACCGAATCAATTATCACATCTCGCGGGCTACCAGAACGGCCAGCAACTGTCAGTTGATGCACTTCGTCGCTTATGGCATAAAATATAGCTAACAAGGCCACCAGTACTAGATAAGGAACTGTTTTTTTATTGAAACTTTTGGCCAAAAGATAAGTCAGGACAAAGTAGACAAACATATGGGCCCCCTTCCTCAATATCAGATCGATAGTACTGTCAAAACCACTTTTTAGATCAGGAATTGAAGAAAAATAATAAATAATCGCGCCCCAAATTAGGGCTAAAATAAGATATTTAAAACTAAACTCGGCTTTTAACAACATATAGCATAGTTTAGCAAATTTACGCCCCCCTTGCAATTATTTGGGATTTATAGTATAATGTTTAACAGTTAATTATTAAATTTTTTGGGACGTTTTATTTTAGGGAAATTGAATAAATTTTACGCTTTAATAGAATTGAACCAAATAGAGGGAGAGTTATAGGAAATGGACGACCAACGAAGTTTTGGCCAGAGACCAATGGTTTCCGGTCAGTGGCAATGTGCCGATTGCGGTACAACTA
>CAZILH010000003.1:7971-60274 GCA_964540095.1 uncultured Gammaproteobacteria bacterium
TCACTGAGTTACCTTTTGAACCAGATGGTACCAAGCCAATCTACTGCCGCGATTGCTATCGCAAAAATAAACCAGCTAGACCATCTATGGGTGGACGCAAAGATTTTGGCTCCAGACCAATGGTTTCCGGTAATTGGCAATGTGCCGATTGCGGTACAACTATCACTGAGTTACCTTTTGAACCAGATGGTACCAAGCCAATCTACTGCCGCGATTGTCATCGCAATCGTCGACCAGCTAGACCAAGTAGATACTAATAATAAAAAATCCTCGCCCTATGGGCGGGGGTTTTTTATTTATTTCACAAGCTGAATTTTTTTAGCCAATTTTAATTCACGAATTGATAGCCACAAAAATATAACCAACAGCAATACGGTGTTTAATGGCGCCAGCCAAAAAGGAAATTCTCTACCAAAACTCTCCAAAATCATAACTCCGCCCAATAAGCCAATAGAATACATGGCGCCATTTTTCAAGTAAGCAAACTTGGCGATTACATCCACCCCCTTAACTGTCATCTCCCTAACCACAAAAGCTCCTAAACCATTACCAATCAAAATCAAAGGCACTGACATAGTAAAAGCAAAAGCGCCAACCACGCCATCAATAGAGAATGAGGCGTCCAAAATTTCTAGATAAAATATTTTGCTCCAAGCGCTTAAACCGGGTTTTAATAATTCTTTTTCTTTTTCTTCAGAATTTTTCTTAAAGCCGTCTGTGATAAAAAAAGCGCTAGTGCCAATAGTAGCGGCCAGCGCCAGTAGCGGATTGCGCTGGATAGAAAAATAAACAACTGCCGTCACCAAAATTGATGATATAGCATAAAACCAGGCGGCTTGACGATGTAAAAAACTTTCCACAAAAAAAGCGTATTTTTTTTCTTCCAAAAACAACCAAGCCAAAAAAACTAAAAATAAATACATACCACCACCCAAAAGTAATAGCGGTGTTGATTGGCCGATGGCGGCACTCAAATCAGCATTTTTGGAAAAGGCAAAAGTAATAAGCTCATAAAAGCTAAGTTTCGGATTGGATATCCAGATGATCAAAAATGGCAAACAGCCACGCACTATGAAAACCGCAAAAAGAATGCCCCAAAACAAAAAAATCTTACGATATTTTTCAGGCAATGTTTTGAGTACATGAGCATTGATAATAGCATTATCAACACTGCTAATAATCTCAAACAGGGCTAGACCTATAATTACAATAATAAAATGCCAAATCATATTGATGATAATACGGGCTAATTATATCAAAAAATCGCTCGAAAAGCGATAAAAATATGGCATATTATTTCTACTTGACATATTATGTTTTTTATGCTATGATATAATGTTTCATGATTCATCAGACATCTTGAAGCATCCTGGCCTTAAAAAAGCCAATGAATGTGATATAAGCCATGTCTTGACCCCCAACTGTAGGAGGCCGTGCCATGAAGAAGTTGTTCGTTCTTTTCACGCTCGCCACTCTGCTGGTCTTCGCCATCGCTGGCTGTGGCCAGAAGATGACTCCCGAGCAGGCCAAGGCCGACGAAGTGCAGGCCATGAAGATCTACAAGGACGCCAAAGTCGGCGATCTCATGGTCTTCAACCGCGGCTTTTACACCGTCTGCCACAGCGACACCACCGGACAGGGCAGCATCAGGATCAGAGCCCTACTTCGCGGCAGCGACCCCGGACTCGGCATCTGCACGTACCATGAGCTCTACATGCTCTACGGTCGACCTGACGCACCGAACATCAAGGTCGGCTCGGCCGAGTGGATCGAGGTGGTGAAGAGCCACATCATCTAGCGGGCACAAATCCCGCTTCAGCAACGAGGGGCTTCCGCCAGGAAGCCCCTCTATTCTTTTTACCAGAAATAGCCCAAACCCCTTAATCATTGACTAAAAAAGTCAGATTATGTATAATGCTTGCGTGTTTTGTGGGGTCGTAGTTCAGTTGGTTAGAACGTCTGCCTGTCACGCAGAAGGTCGCGGGTTCGAGTCCCGTCGATCCCGCCACAAATTAAGAAGTAAATTTTTCACTTCTTTTTTTATTTGTAGAATACAACAATAAAATAGCTATTAGCGCCAAAATTAAACTTATAACTTGTGGCAATCGCAAAAATCCAACCATAGTCGTATCATCAATCCTGACAAACTCCATAAAAAACCTAATCAAAGAATAGCCGATAATGTATAAAAAGGTGATTTTGCCTTCACTGTGTTTTTTTCGGGCAACTAACAGCAAGCCAATAAACAAAAATAAATTTAATATTGATTCATAAAAGAAAGCTGGCTGAAAATAGCTCTGTTGATAATACATCAAGGGCCGTCTTTCCGGACTGATGTATATCCCCCACCAGCCAGTGGTTGGCTGACCAAAAAGCTCCTGATTAAAATAATTTCCAAAGCGGCCAATGCTTTGAGCCAAAGCAAAAAATGGCAAGATCCGATCAGAAATCTGTAAAAATTTTATTTTGTATTTCCGGCACCACCAAGCTACGGCCAAAGCACCACCAAGCAAGGAGCCATACAGCGATATGCCACCATTCCAAATTTTTATAATATCTTGCGGATGCGCAATATAGTAATCAAATTCAAAAAGCACATGCCCAATTCTAGCGCCAAGTAAGCCAAATATTACGGCGTAAAAAAAGAGATCTTCAAACTGCCGATGATTTATAATAGCGTCCTGAGCTAATTTTTTTCGCGCCAAATAGCCAGCTACAATAATAGCCGATACCAATATCACTCCGTACCAATTGACATTGATATTACCAATGTGAAATATTTGCGCTTGAGGACTATATTCTTGCCACCACATTATTGTTGATTCTTCACTATAAAGCCAACGATTTCTTCCCAGACAGCAAATTTTATTTCACCCTCGATGAGCGATCCATTGACGACATAGCTGGGCGTGCCAACTACTTTGACATTATAACCACTAGCCACATCTTGCTTGATTTCTTGCAAATATTTTTCGGAATCTAAGCAGTTTTTAAACTGAGTGTTATTGACGCCAACTTGCCTAGATAAAGTTAACAAATTTTCCTTGGTAAAACGCTCGGGGTTATCCTCGGTTGCTTGATTGGCATACAATAGATCGCGATATTCCCAGTATTTTCCTTGTTCGTTAGCGCAATTGGCCGCCAAATGGGCATTCAAAACATTGGGGTGCAGGCCTTCAGTCGGAAAATCCTTGGACACAAAGCGCACTATAGAGCCAAATTTGGCAATCAATTGCCTGATGTCCGGCTGATTGTCTTTACAAAATGGACAGCCAAACGACTCATAAGCTACTACATAAATTACTGGATCTTCTGCTCCTAGCCAAGGATCATCATCAGTAATTGACTCTAATATCTTTTCCCTGCCTTCTTCAAATTGAGACCTAGTAATCCAAGTACCACTCTCCTCTAAATAAGTATCACCATTTTTTAAATGCTGATATTGGCTGACTACTCTCACCAGTAAATAAACTGTGGAAGCTAAAGCTAAAAATAAAAAAATTATAATCAGACGCCCCCACCAGCGCTTATACCAAGGTCGATAGTAGCTCTTGCTGACTGCCTGCGACAGTCGCTTTTTTATTTCTTGATCCATATGATTTAGTTAAAAGTATAAAGTAAAAAGTGAAAAGTAATTGTCATTCTGGAGGGAACACAGCTGCTCGCGAGCGGCTGGGGACCGATAGAATCCACGGCATTAAAATTAGTAGATTCTATCGCTTCGTCCCGCACTGCGGGACTACGCTCCAGAATGACAGCAAATATAATCTTTCTATGTTGTTTTTGCATTAATCATTTTTTCAATATATGATCCCACTTGAAAAAGTTTTTCCTCTTGCCAATAGTTAGCCAGTAGTTGCAAACCAATGGGCAGATTATTTTTGTCGCGCCCGATTGGCAAAACCAAGCCCGGAATACCAGCGATATTGGCGCCAACTGTAAAAGCATCCGAAAGATACATAGACAGTGGATCGCTGGTTTTTTCACCCAAACGAAAAGCAGTTGTTGGAGTCGCTGGCGTCAATATGACATCAACCTGGCCAAAAGCTCGGCTAAAATCTTCCTTCACTAGAGTACGCACTTTTTGCGCTTGCTTGTAATAAGCATCATAATAACCAGCTGACAATATATAAGTACCCAGCATAATGCGACGTTTGGTCTCCTCGCCAAAACCTATTGAACGGACAGATTTGTACCACTCATCAAGCGATAATCTTTTTTCTTTTCTCAAACCATAGAGCAGGCCATCAAACTTGGCCAAGTTGGAGCTCACTTCAGCGGGCATTATCAAATAATAAGCCGCCAAAGCATAATCCATGTTTGGCAAACTAACCACACTGATTTTCCAAGCATCTTTTTTTAATCTAGCAACCACCTCATCAATAGCTGTGGTAATTTCTGACTGTATTTTTTGGGTGGCATATTCTTTGACCACACCCAAACGCAAAGTTTTTTCTTTTTTTTCACAAACGCGCGGAAAATCCGGCACCAAGCTGTCAGCGCTAGTACTATCATGTTCATCAAAGCCAGCCATGGCTTGCAACAAATAAGCGCTATCTTTGACTGTCTTAGTAAGCGGACCGACCTGATCCAAGGATGAGGCCATGGCAATCAAACCATAGCGCGATACACGGCCGTAAGTTGGCTTCATGCCCACTACCCCACAAAAAGCCGCTGGCTGTCTAATAGAGCCGCCAGTATCTGTACCCAAAGCTACTGGTGCCAAATCTGCTGTCACAGCGGCGGCTGAGCCACCCGAAGAGCCACCTGGCACCCGAGTGGGATCATTGGGGTTTTTGACTGGACCAAAACTAGAATTTTCATTGGACGAACCCATAGCAAATTCATCACAGTTGGTCTTGCCCAAAATAATCACTCCGGCTTTTTTCAAGCGTTCCACTGCGGTCGCTGAATATGGCGCAATATAATTTTCCAACATCTTTGACCCAGCCGTAGCTCTCAAGCCCTCAACCATAATAGTATCCTTGATGGCTATGGGCAGACCCAAAAGTTTATTGGGCTTCTTTTTGACTAAAAGAGCATCTACTTTCTTAGCTTCGGCCAAAACATTTTCATTAACACTAATAAAAGAATTAGTTTTATCTTTTTTTATATTAGCCAAAAAGGACTTGGTCAATTCCTGAACGGAAAATTCCTTTTTCTGATAGCCCTTATTTATTTTTTCAATATCCAGTTTTTTTGTGTCCATATCTCTATTTATCAAATACTTTTGGCACCACCAACAAATCACCATTTTTTTTGCCCTGATTCAAATGCTGGCCTTTAAAAATTTTTACTTTATCTTCACGCCAAACTGATTTTTCGGTACTTACTCCAGTCAAGCTTTCTGAAACATTCTCAAGTTTGAGCTTATTGATTTTATCAACATAAGCCATTATTTTACCCAACTGTTTTGGAAAACTCAAAAACTCTTGAGTTGATAAATTTAATTTAGCTAAGTCAGCAATTTTTTGAATTGTTTTTTTGTCTAAGGCCATAATTATTTTTTCTTCCAGCTATCAATGTCTAATACCCAAAAAGTAAAAGCCACCAAAACTAGGGTTTCTAAAGCAAACAGCAAAACATTAAATAGCCACCAATTAATAATATACCAGTCGTGCCTAGCGCTTACTAGTGGTAGTAGTATTATACCAGATAACAAAACACTGCCATAATAATCAACCGGGGCAAGAGCCAGCCATCTTTTGTGCCACCAAATGTGCTCTTTTTTGAACTTTTTCAAAGGATAGTGGGGATTCAAGACAAACCACAAAAAATCCCACAACACCACAAAAATAAAGAAAAAAGACAAAGTTTTGAGCCAATTTTCCCAAGACAAATCAAGACCAAAAACATAAGGCAAGTTAAAAATCAAAAATACAAATGTGAACATAGTAATGTGATAACCAGTTGCCTCTCGCCCGCTCATGAATTTTACATACAATTTGATATACCGTCTATCAGAATCCGGACGCCACGTTGGCAGATTTTTGGCCCAGCCATTGGGTCCTTCAATCTGAATTTCTAAAATGGCTAGCACCGTAGCGAGAATAAAAATGTAAATGTTGGCCAAAATTATTTCTGTCATAATTTTATTTATTTTTAATTAATTTTATAAACTCTTGCTCGTTAATTATTTTAATATTTTTAAATTCTTTGGCTTTTTTTAGCTTAGAGCCCGCCTCAGAGCCGGCCACCAAATAATCAAGATTCTGACTAACACTAGACAAAATTTTGCCACCATTTTGGCGCACTAGGGCTTCGGCCTCATCTCTGGCCATAGATATTGTACCAGTAAATAAAAATGTTTGGCCAGCTAAGTGACCTTGGTTTTTTTCAACATTTTTTATATTAACACCCAATGACCACAAGTGCTGTAATAATTTTTTGTTTTGCTGATCAGCAAACCACTCTACTAATGACTTGGCCATTTCCGGCCCAATATCTGGCAATTCTTCTAATTCTTCCTGCGTGACGCGACTTAATTTATCAATATCACTAAAATGCTGAGCCAGAGAAATGGCTGTTTCTTCTCCAACATGTCTGATGCCCAAAGCGTAAATAAAGTTAGCCAACGGCACTTTTTTACTTTTGGCAATTGCTTGCAATAAATTATTTATTTTCTTGTCGGCAAAACCCGGCAAGCCCCGCAAATCGCCATCACAAAGTTCAAAAATATCCGCGCCAGTCAATAACAAATTGTGCTCTGCCAAAAGCTTAACAATACTATCACCTAATCCTTCAATATTAAATCCTTTTTTGGAAACAAAATGTATGAGTCCTTCTACATTTTTGGCAAAACATTTTTTGTTAGTGCAATAAAAAGCTACCTCGCCTTCTTTTTTATAAACCGGACTATGACAAACTGGACATTTTTTGGGAAAAATAAATTTTTTTTCGCGACCAGTGCGCAATTTTGGCAAAACCTGCACAATTTCCGGAATGACGTCCCCGGCTTTTTGCAAAATCACGGTATCGCCAATTCGCACATCTTTACGCTCAATCTCGTCTTGGTTGTGCAAAGTAGCGCGAGATACAATCGAGCCAGCCACGGCTACCGGCTGTAGAATAGCCACCGGCGTCAGCGCGCCCGTACGACCAACTTGCACTTCAATATCAAGAACCTTGGTCGTTACCTGTTCGGCCGGAAATTTGTAAGCCAGCATCCAGCGCTCGGCTTTGCCGATGTGCCCTAAACTTTTTTCTTGAGCCAGCTGATTGACCACAATCACACTGCCATCAGTCATAAAATCAAGCTTTTTCCTCTTTTCCTGCCATTTGGCCAAATATTTACTCACTACTCTTATATCTTGGCAAAATTCATTATAAGGGCTGGTCTTAAAGCCCAATTTTTTTAATATTTCGTGCGACTCTTGATGAGTTTTTTGTCCCAAATCGCTAATCAATTCAAAAGCAAAAAACTGTAATTGCCGACTAGCCATTATTTTGGAATCTAGCTGGCGAATAGAACCAGCCGCGATATTACGCGGATTGGCATAGGGAGTCAGTCCTTTTTTTTCTTGGTCTTTGTTTATTTTATCAAAAATATTTTTGGTCATGACTGCTTCACCGCGCACTTCAATGACATTTGGCAATTTGACGCCTGGCACCTCATTCAAAGTGAGTGGTATGCTTTCGATGGTCCGCAAATTATTTGTAACGTCTTCGCCTATAGTTCCATCACCACGAGTCGCTCCTTGCACAAAAATATTTTTTTGATAAGTAAGCACGACCGTCAAGCCGTCAAGCTTCAATTCGCAATAATAACCTCTTATCTTTTCTTTTAATATTTTCTCATTCCTCTCCTCCCAATCCCTAATATCTTGATTATCAAAAGCATCTACTAGCGACAAAATCTTAGTAGAATGCTGAACTTTTTTGAATTTATCAAGAGCCACTCCGCCGAGACGCTGGCTGGGAGAATCAGCTCTCAACAAATCCGGCCACTCTTGCTCCAGTTTGGCTAATTCATTTTTTAAGGAATCCAAAGCCGCGTCCGATATCTCCTGACGGTCCAAAACATGGTATAGATAGCGATGATGATTTATCTCTTTGATCAGCTTGTCTATTCTTTCCCTTGTTTGAGCTTTGGTCATAAGATTATAAACCCTTAATAAGCTCTTCCTCTGAAAATATGACAAAACTAAAAATATCCGAAGTGGGCTTGAGGGCCGACATTTTAGCTTGCAAAAGATATTCCGAATTTTTATATTTTCCCTTTACTTGAGTAAGTGTTTCTGAAAAAATGCTTTCGGTTTCCAAATAAAACCTTAACCAACTAGCATCGGCGTCAAGTGGTCTAAAAACAAATTTATAATATCTATTTGGCGAAAGATTTTCCAAATTTAAAGAGCTACAAGAATCTATGAATGAATCACTGCGACAATCACAAACACTGACTGTTTTTTGGACATCGGGCAAACTAAAATTGTTAGCAAAAGAATATATTGTTGTTTCTATTCTATCTGAGGCATGATCAGGGTAGCAATTATCAATCCCCCAATTAAGAAAACTTGCGACCGGACCAGTGACGTACCATGGCCAAGCAATGCCCGTAATACTACCGCGAGGATCAACAATGCTGACATGGGCTGGATTGGTATTAGTAACATTGGTAGCCAAAAACTCCGCTGCCCGCAATGATGTGGTAGCATAAGTATAGCTAGAACCATTACCCAAATTATAAGAATTGCCAGTGACGCTCAAACCCTCATAAAGATCAATATTATTACTCAATTGATTCGTAGTCAAATAATACAAGGCCCTTTCAATACCACTTTCGGCCGCATAATAAGAGTTGATCACATTGGCTGTATTTAAAGAAACACGCACTTCGCCAACAATAATACTATTCATAAAAAGACCGGTCAGCATGGCCATCGATAAAATCAACAGGGTCATGATGAGGGCAAATCCTTTATTTTTTTTTATTGATTGCCTAAACATATTTATCTTTTATATATGCGTGAGGAAACAGTGGTTTGTAAGTGGTGACTGGCCTGCTCAATCGGCTGAGTGCTAAAATATTTTACTACTAAATTGATAGTCACTTTGGGCTGTTGATTGACTAGGCCAGTGTCATCAAAATAAGGATTAGTGGCTGGTGTCAACACAAAATCTAGGTCAGTTATTTGAGTTTTATTATAGCTTTGGGACAACAACACAACTGGTGATTGACCACTGCTAAAGCTACAGGCTGAGTAAACATTACCATTACGAACGCAATCCAATTGAGCATAGTCAAGCTCTATTTCAGTATTATCACTCCCACCGTTATAGGTGCCATCATAGAAAAAACCAGCTGTTTCACCGTTTTCTCTGACAAATAACAAGCATTTTGTATATCTGGCGTCAATGGACGAACAAGCCAAAGTGTCAAAACTAATAATTTCATTATTTTTAAGCTCCCGACTAATTATTTCTAAGGCATACTGAGCATTATTCAATAATACCTGAGAACTTTGCGTTCTTTTTTGATTGTTGGCAAAAGTACTAAACATAGAAGAAGCTATGGTGGCAATCACAGCAAATACTGACACCGCAATCAGCATCTCCACCAAAGAAAACCCAGCATAATAAGATTTATTTTTTGATTCTATCATTGTCGCCAATTATAAATATTTTCCACGGCATCAATATGAGTTGTCTTGGTGCCATAAGTATATTGGACTCGGGCTGTAATTTGCAGACCGATTTTTTCCAAACCAGGGCAAAGCAAATCAACAGATACAGTTTCGACTGCCGTGGTAGTGTCCAAACAAATCGCTTGCAAATTTATTGCCCGACGAAAAACAGTGGTTTGACTATTCACACTATCGCTAGTATAAAAACCATTTTTAACATATAGCTTAGCCAAATCATTATTTATTGCTGTGTCAAAATCGCCCGTAACTATCTGAATAATATTATTACTCAAATAATCGACTGTGAAATAGCCAAAATCCAAACCACTATCCCAATCAACTATTGACGAAGTGGCTGGATCAATAATGTTGGCTTCACGCGCCAACCAATTGCTGTCCCTGATATTACGCACAATCTCAATACCTTCCCGTGCCAGATCAGCAGCCACTACTCTATTATAGTTCTCCTTGACGGTGTTCAAATTATTTAAAGACAAAGAAAAAGCCGCTAAAATACCAATAAAAAATACAGCAATAGCAATTAATAATTCAACCAAAGTGAACCCGGTTAGAGAAGTATTTAAATTCTTACTATTAATATTAAGTAATTTTTTTAACAATTTTTTTACTCTTAATTGAAAATTAAAAATAACCGCCTTCTCTAACTGGGTGAATCCGGTTAGAGAATCACTCTTAAAAATATTTGATTTTGCTAATTTTTTTTCTACCATTACTGGTGCTTTAATATAAAACTGTAAAAATTAATTGTTTTTTCAACCAAAACCTTCCTTTATCAAAAATAATTTTGCCTTAGATGCATGCTTAGATGCATGGTAGTGGACTAATATTATCCAACCATTGACAATCCAGGCAGTATCCACGTGTGTAGGTGGGGCAACAATTTGGCGAATCAACAACACCACCGCAGTCACCGTATGAATTAATATCAGAACACGAATAAAGCCAGCCGATATTAGGACATTCCGGATAATTATCATTATCCAAACCATTAGCTATTTCGCATGTTTCCGATTGCATGACATAGCCATCTCCACAAGTATTGACAGCACAGTCTGGCCGACAATTCGTATTGGGGATAGGATCTCCATTTTCATAAACTGGTTCACAGGCCTCTCCAAGCTCTAGAACGCCATTACCACAAACTGGCCTATTAGTATCATAGGTGGTAAGCAAATTACTCCACACAAAATCATCGCTGGTTTTTTGACCAATAGTTATTGTTGATTTATAGTAAACAGGTATTGATTCATCGAGAAATCCGTAATATATATCTATCTGATATTCATTAGACGCGCTAGAGTAAAAACCCGCTGACTCAAAAATATTCTCAGTTTTAAAAACAAATCGTTTTATATTATTTGCATTAATTGCTGCTTCATACCCACTATAATAATTCGGATCAACCAAGCGAAAAGCCACGTTGGATAGGGTGACGGTTTTCAAAACATTGGAGGTACTACCAGCATATAATTGATATGTGCTTTTTACAGTAGTGCCGTTACCATTTGTAAAAACAATACCATAACCACCACTCGGATAACTACCATTGTAGGTAGCCCGGCTAGCAGCCATACTTCGGACATAGCGAATATCGGCCGCCAACCTCGTGGTGTCCATCCTCAGCAAGGCAATGTTATCTGGCCTTATGTTGACCACAAAAAAAACAGACATTATGCCAATGATAATTATCACGATCATAACCTCAATCAAAGTGAACCCGGAATTATTATTCAAACGCATATTATCAAAATAATAATAAATTAAAATACCACTTAACAATTTCCGAACCATAGAGCAAACTGGCAAAAGTAGCCACAGTCAAAAAAGTACCAAAAGGCACGCGATCACTCCACTGCTTTTTTTTGCTCAAAATCAAGAAAATACTAATAACACTGCCCAAAGTATAGGCCAAGACCAAGGCCAAGAGCACTTGTGGCCAGCCCAGTAATGCCCCCATCAAAAGCCCAATGCGTATATCTCCTCCGCCAATCCAACGACCTTTAGACACTACAAACTGCATCAAGAAAAATCCTGCTCCCACTAGGCAAGCCAGCAAAACTTTAAGAATATTGCCACCCAAAATAATATTAAAAACAAAAGCAATAAGAGCCGCTGGCAAAACCACGGCGTCAGCTACTAAATAATATTTCCAGTCAAAGACAAAAATTATAATCAAAAAAGCCGTGGCTACCCACCAGTTGAGCAGGGCTAACCACTGCCAATAAGTGGCCTGATAAATATCTAGAGGCATGACTCTGGTGTACACCAAGACCAAACTTAAGCCTGTGAATAACTCCACCAAAGGATATTGCACGGAAAATTTGTGCTTACAGTGCCGACATTTGCCTCTTAAATAAAAATAGCTAAAAAAGGGCACCAAATCTCTGATCATGAGCTGATGCTGGCAAAAAAGACACTTAGATCTTCCCTTGACAAAGGTTTCTTGGCGGTGCAAACGAAAAACCACTACATTCAAGAAACTCCCTAAAAATAGACCAAAAATAAAAATTAAAGCTATTACCATAATAGCTTTATTATAACATATTTATTGGCTGGTGGGCTAATATACAATATTTGTTCGAGCAAGGGAGCGTGTAACGCGACCGAGTCGAGAACTTTAATGCAGCTGAAAATTATGTTTCATGGACTTCTCGACTCGTGCCACTCGCTCGAAGAAAAGAAGCTGTTATGGTCGCTTGAAGAAAAAAAACTTTTGTTCGAGTAAGGTTACGCGAAGCGGAACCGCATCGAGAACTATCTAAATATTAGCCAATTTTACTCCACTGCCCACTAATCAACTTTTCTTTTTTAATTCTGCTCCAGTCTTTTATCTCTTTTTCTCTATACCTCGCACAATCAAAATCATCATATTCTTCAGTATAAATTAACTTTTTTACTCCATGTTTGGCTGTAAATTTTGACCCTAAACCACTCAAATGTTGATCAAATCTTTTACTAATATCATTAGTTAAACCAACGTAATAAAGATCATCATTGCAGAGGATAATATAAACAAACCATGATTTTTCTTTTTTAGACATCGCTTTTCTTAGTAACGATTAGTATGTTTGTTCGGATCCTGTTTTTTTGTTCGAGCGTAGTCGAGAACTAATATTCCACGAACTTCTCGACTCCTCGTTTCACTCGTCGCTCGAAGAAATACTAGACTACAAATCCACGCAATACAAGGCCGCCTCTTTCAGGATGCGACAACGGCCGCCTTTAAACTTGGTCACACCCCAAACCGGCCAAGAATTATTCACGGAAAAATCTAGCTGGTAATCATCACTCTGAATAGCCAAAGTAGTGTCCTCTGGCCAGACAACATTATTAGTGTAAAATACTGCTGTGCCACTTTCATTGACCCCTTGATCAGAAATATACTTCAGTTTATCAATGGTGATTTTGTCAGTCTCTGGATAAGAGCGATAAAGAGAATAATATTTTTCCAAAGCCCCGGCTAGCAGTCGAGCATTGGCTACTGTCTGCACATCACGACTGCGACTATTGTTGTAATTAGCAACTAGTGCAATACCAATAATAGCCAAAATGATTAGCCCAATAAAAATTGTTTTGGTTTGCAAACTATATTTATCTAGTATCATATTTTATTGAAAGAACCGACCCGCGAGGTCGCGTCGACCTCGCGGGTCGAGCGTCATATTTATTATGGTGTCTTGGTACAGCCATCTTGAGTGCAGGTGACTGTGTATATGTCAGTGCTAGCGCTAAAAGAAAAACTATTGACCCCCTGATCACTGTCACAAAGGCCTTCGTCAATGCCCGCCGGAATCCGTGGCCACTCGCTGTCAGAACCAGTGCACAAAACACTCTCTTCCTGCCACACCCTATTACCATCGCAAGCCACACCAGTACTATCTCTCAAATCCTGACCAGCATCCTGACACAAAACAGCGGCTGAAATAAGTCCTGACAAGGCCTTTTCCGCGGCCGCCACACGCGCCATTTTTCTGGCCTGATCAAGACGCACAACCTGATAAGCTCCTAAGATGCCAATAATGGCAATTACCACTAATATTTCTATTAAGCCAAAACCTTTTCTTTGCATATACTATATTATACCACAAAATATTGGCTAACAAAAAACCCACACTGATAAAGCGTGGATTTTTGTTTTTTAAAATAAAAATAAAAACTACGGACAATATGTAGCGGTTTGGTTAGATGCTGAAGCACAACCATTTTGATTACACGTTATACTCTCCCATGAACCAGGCGTACCTGATTCTAAGCCAATTTCCCATGTTCCATTTTGTGGGTCCCCCTCAATGACGCAAGGTGTATAGCCAGTTGGCGATGTTGGCCATAATTGACCTACGGCGGTTGAACAAATATCAGCAGTTGTAGCATAACCATTTAAAG
Organism: uncultured Gammaproteobacteria bacterium; assembly: GCA_964540095.1. Taxonomy (GTDB): domain Bacteria; phylum Patescibacteriota; class Patescibacteriia; order UBA1558; family GWA2-36-10; genus CALMZN01. Next base: position 21,999 of record CAZILH010000003.1, read on the forward strand.
TTGTAGCACTACCCGCATCCTGACACAAAACAACTGCGCCAGATAAACTTGAGCCCCAAGCTTTGGCGGCCGCTACTTTAGCTTTGTTCCTCGCTTGATTCAAGTTAACAACAGCTACCACGGATAAAATACCGATAATAGCGATAACCACTAACAACTCGATTAAAGTAAAACCTTTTTTCATTGTTGTTTCACCTCCCTTCAAATACCCAAGGCAATATTTCTAAAGCTTGAGATCCCCAAAGCTCTAAATAAATCCTTGGTTTTTTTAATTATTATTAAATTACTTTCTAAAGTATACCACAAAATAAAAAACCAGACAATTTACTACTCAATATTTTGGGCTACTTTGTACATGGGCAACATAATGGCAGCCACTATACCGCCCACACCCACACCCATCAGAACTAGAATTAATGGCTCAATCAAGGTGGTCAGGTTGGCTACCATGGTATTGATTTCTCGGCTATAAAAATCACTTAATCTTTCCAAAATAGTGTCTATGCGACCGGTCTTTTCACCCACGATCATCATCTGGGAAAGCATTTTGGGCACTAGTGGGGACTTGGCAAACAAAGTAGAAATAGAATTACCGGCCTCTACCTCAGCCACGGTCTTCATAATCAAATCAGCATAGGCCTTGTTATCCACAACCTCAGCCGTAATACGCAAGGCCATAGAAATCGGCACTCCGCCTTTGATCAGCGTATGCAAGCTCCTCGTAAAACGCACTAGATATATTTTTTTGAATAGCGCGCCAAATATGGGAATTTTTATCTTGATAGCATCCCACATATTTTTGCCACTTTGGCTCTTGGTCCAAAACACAAAAACAAAAGCCAGCAGGGCCAGTATAAAAAGTATGTAATACCAAGAACTAACCATAAAATCAGAAATAGCAATCAGCCAATTGGTAATAGCTGGCAACTCCGCGCCACTTTCTTTGAGCATGGGCGTCAATTTAGGCAAAATATAGACCATCATTAAGACACTGACACCGACCAAGCCCACTAAGATCACAATAGGATAAATCATGGCGCCTTTGATGCGCGCCACTAGATCATAATCCTTCTCCATCTGGTCAGCTAGATACTCCAAGACCTCTTCCAAACGGCCAGAGGTCTCACCGCTTTTGATCATAGCCACAAAAAAATTGCTGAATATCTTGCTGTGTTTGCCCATGGCATCAGACAGCTTCATACCGCCGTCCACATCATTGGCAATTTCTATTATCTTGTCAGTAAATACTGGATTGCTGGTCTGCTGGGACAAGATGCGCAAGGCCTGCACAATCGGAATAGTAGCGCTGATCATTACGGCCAACTGCCGAGAAAATATTACCAAATCTTTTTGGTTGACTCCGCCAAGATTGATATTGATGCCTTTGAAGCTTTTTTTCTTGCCCGCAACTAGAGACAAAACAATCAAGCCACGATCACCCAAAAGCTCAGCGGCCTCGTTCTCCCCCGGCGCTTCCACTATGCCTGACAGCGATTCGCCATCCATGCTTCTAGCTCTGTATTTATAGGTGGCCATATTTACCCCGTTAAATAATTTTCGCGACAATCGCGAAAATTAAATTTAATTATCAGTAGTTAATAAACTTATTTTAATTTTTATAATACCCATTATTTAATATTCATGTTCCCGTAAATTAAATTTATTTAACGGGGTGAATTATTGTTTGAAATTCTGCTTAAAGACCTGAGGATTTCCCGCTACCTTCATAGCGTCTTCAGGATTTACTTCTCCGGCCTTGACTAGGTCAGACAGTGATTTATCAAAATAAACCATACCCTCTTCCCGCGAGGTCTGCATGATGCTATTGAGCTGATAAAGATGATTGTCCTTGATGCTGGATCTGACAGCCGGAGTGTTGGTCAGTACTTCACAAGCCAATCGCAAGCCCCCACCCACTCGAGGCAATAGTCGCTGGCCAATAGCTACTAGCAATACTTCAGCTAATAAATTTTGGCCCCAGGCCTTCTTGTCCGGCCCGAGGTTGCTGATAAAACGGTCTAAGCTGGAGATGATGGATTCGGTCTCCATGACAATAATGACCAATTTCCCGCTTTCCACTAGCTCAAGCGCCGACTCTTCCAAGCCGTCTTCTACCATGCCCCCGATAAACACCACATCAACATCCTCTTCTTTGATGGCCTCTAGACCTTTGAGATAGCTGGGGGTGTCGCGGCCGACTTGGCGCTGTTCGATGATTGACTGGTTGTTGACAAACAAATACTCAATGGGATTTTCCAATATTTGGATGTGGAGGCCGCGATTGTGATTGAGGGTCTCTATCAAAGAAGCCGCTGTGGTAGTGCGTCCACTGCCAAAAGGCCCAGTGATGATGATCAGCCCCGAATCTTTAGTCAAGCTTTGGGTGACTGCCTGAGGAATGCCCAAATCCTTGGGCGACATGATAAAGGGCGGTATCAAACGAAAAGACAAAGCCAGAAATCCTTTTTGGTAAAAAACTTTGGCTCTATATCTGGCGCGCTCATTCCAAGTATAGACCGTCACGACCTCACGCTCCCTAGTCAATCGTTCTAATTCTTCTTTGCTCAAAAATGACTCAGCCAAACCATTGATAATATCCGGCGTCATCACCTGCTCTTCGCTGACTGTTGCTAGCTTGCCATCTATCCGCAAAACTGGATTATTGCCAGCCACAAGATGCACATCAGTTGCTTTGCGTTCTGAAGCAATATTTAATATTTTGTTGATTAACAAGGTGTCGGTCATGCTTTATTATTTGTCTAAAATCTTTTTTATTTTACCCACCACCTCTGATGGCACAAAATGGGCCTTGATTAAATAATCAGCCGCTCCCAAAGCAAAACATTGGTCAATGTGCTCTTTTTCGGAATAATTAGTCAAAACAATAACTGGTATCTTGCTAGTATCTTGACTGGCTTTGATGTTTTTTAACACTTCAAAACCATCCATTTCTGGTAATTTCAAATCCAAGAGTATTAAATCGGGCATATCTTTGGCAATAATTTTCAGAGCTTGCACGCCAGTGGTGGCCTGCAAGACCTTATAATTTTCCAAATTTAATTTGGTGGCATACATAGATAGTAAAAATCCATCATCCTCTACCACCAGTATCATTTTTTGTTCCATAAAAAATTATTAATATTAAGATTTGCTGACCCTCATGACTTCTTCAATCGTAGTCCAGCCCAAAGCAACTTTTATCAAACCATCTTGCTCCATGGTGATAAAATGCTGTTTTTGTAATTCCGCTTCAGCTTGACGCCGATCAAATCCCTTGGCCACTATCTCTTGAAGCTCACGATCAATGCTCATGGCCTCTACTATTGATAAACGGCCTTTGTAGCCGGTCTGGCTACAATTGGGACAGCCCACGGCTTTATAAAACTTTATGTCTTCTAGCTTGAAACCGCTGTAATAGGCCTCTTTGGGTATGGTGGCTAGCTTACTTTGCACCTGCGCGCTAAGCTCAGCTGGTAGCTGATTTTCTACTTTACAACTGTTGCACAATTTTCTGACCAAGCGTTGAGCAACGACCGCATTCAAAGTATTGGCTAGCAAAAATGGCTCCACCTTCATATCAAACAAACGAGGTATGGCGCCCATGCAGTCATTGGTGTGCAGAGTGGTCAGCACTGAGTGTCCGGTCAAGCCAGCATGAATGGCTAATTCGGCTGTTTCATTGTCACGGATTTCTCCCACCATGATGATGTCCGGGTCTTGCCTCAGTAGTGAGCGCAAGCCAGTGGCAAAAGTAAAATTAACCTCGGGCTTGATTTGAGCTTGGTTGACCCCGGGGATATAGTACTCCACTGGATCTTCTAATGTGGCAATATTTATATCTTCTTTGTTTAAGAAACTCAAAGCCGCATAAAGAGTGGTTGATTTGCCACTACCAGTTGGACCGGTCACTAAGAATAGCCCGTGGGGTTCATTGATACTATCCATGACAATCTTGGCTTGCAAGCCAAAAAACCCTAGGTCAGCAAAAGTCGGTGCTTTGTCTGGGGTCTCCAAAAGACGCATAACCACTTTTTCTTGACCCATCAAAGGCAAAGTGGAAACACGAATATCAATTTCTTTGTTGTGGACATTGATGCGAATACGACCATCCTGCGGTATGCGAGTTTCATCGATTTTTAAGTTGGCCATGACTTTTATCCTGGATATCAGAGCGGCATGCACATAAATCGGCAAGACAATAGTGGTGTGCAAAATACCATCAATCCTATATCTAACTCGGCTTTGTTTGTTCACTGGTTCAATATGAATATCCGAGGCGCGTCCTTCAATAGCGTGCCTCAGCACCACAGAAACAATTTTGGAAACTGGCGCGCTTTTTACCACCTCAGATACATCAGTTTGAGCATCTGTATCAACATCCATGGTACCAAATATCTCTTCGGCTGTACCCAAGGCCTCGCCTACTTCATGACCCAAGGTCTCATATTGCTTGATAGCGCTACGGTAGCTGTCTTGGGAGATGATATAGTATTTGACGCCATATTGTCGCTTACGAGCCAAAAAATTAAGCGCCTCAACTGCTTTGAGATCAGTGGGATCTACTAGACCAGCTGATAGATTGTCGCCTTCTCGACCAAAAACTACCATGTGATAGTTGTCAGCCAAATCCTGAGGAAAAATATTTAATATTTCACTATCAATCACTGTGCCCATCAAAGAACGGTACTCCAAGCCATAAAAAATACCCTTGGCCTGAGTCCAATCCTCTTCCGACAAAATAACCATCTGCCTAATAGCGGACTCCATATCAGTAAAAGAAGCGAATTGTTGGTTAGACAATTCGTTGCGTTGGACATCAGTAATATATTTATTACTAGCCAGCCAGGCCAATAATTTGTCTGTTTCTTTTTTTATCATGGAAGAACTTCAACTTTTGGCTTATTAAATGGCTCCGGGTTCCCTACGCCCTCATCTATATTGATGTTGATATTGAAGCCCTGTAATTGTTTGTACTGATCACTGTCAAATAAATTATCCAAACTACTACTACGCACAAAATTTTTGTAATTTTCTTCAGTCAAGTTCCGCTCTCGCTGAGCATCCACTTTCTGCTGATTGATTGGTTTGATTTGGCCCATTATTTTTTCCCACAATTCGGTCACTGATATATTTTTTTGCTGTAAATATATAAAGCCGCCAGCCAAAATTATGACTATGGCCAAAATAATTAATTCCCAAGATAATCTTTTTTTATTTTCCATATTTTATCGATAATATGTCTGAACCGAAAATTGAAACTGTGGCGGAGTATTTGAATCTTCCTGCAAAGAGGCAAAATTCACTGTTTGAATATCCGTCAAACGAAGATTTTTCTCCAAGGCATCCAAAAATTCTTTAAATGATTCGTAGTATTTTTTGCTTTTTATGCCATTAGCTTCTTCCATGCTTAGTCCACCGTCAGTTACTAAGGGACTTATCTTAAAAGCTACTGCTAAAGTTTTTAGTGATAAATTATTTTTATTTTTCAAAGTAGCCGTAGCGGCTTGAGTGGTATTCTCTCCGTCTTCGGTGCTGACTACAGCTTGCGGGCTGACACTTTTTTTGTCTTCAACATCAGTAATACTGATATCCAAAAGTTGGAAGCCATATTCCAAGGCCAATCTATCGCTTAAGACAAAAAGTTCAGCGATTTGCGGATTGTTAGGCACGATTTCTTTTAGGCGTTCCAAATCGGCCTGACGATTATTCATAATGCCTTCATAAGTGGTCTTTAGGGTCTCCAAATTTTTCAATAATTGCTGACTTCTATCTTTATCTACCGAGGTCTGCAAAGCACCCTCACGTAAAGCATCATTGCTTTTTATTTTCTGTTGAATAATTATATAATAGCCACCCAACAACAAAATCCCTACCAAAATAGCGGTAATAATAATCCAAAAACGATTGAAAAAAAGTAACAATTGTGAGGGCTGTTCAAATTGTACTTGCTTGTCTGGCATAAATATTATTTTGTTTGACTATAATAAAATAATTCCTGATTAAGAGATAAAATAATCTGAAAACTAACCGTACCATCTTTGTCTTGTTTGGCGCTGGTGATGCTGGCCTCTTCCACAAATTCTTGAGCTTTTTCAGAATTCAAAACTTTGAGTTGCTTGGCGACACTGTCGTAGCTATTGGTAGAAGCGTTGAGTGTCAAACCACCATTGGTGCCTACTGCCAAGCCCGAATAATAAACATCGCTAACTGTGTATTTTTCTAACAAGCTAAAAAAATGTGTCCAATAAATGTGCTTATTCAAAGCGTCCTGAACTAACCTGATTTCTTGCCCTAAGATGCTTATATTTTTATTTAATTCCGAAAAACTCAACATATTTTTTTCTATTTCTGATATTTGTTGTTTCTGCTCATTTTGTTTGCCAATAATCTTCTGCTCATCCAATACCAAGTAGCCATAAAGACCACCCAATATTATCAGTGATAAGATTAGGCCAAAAGCCAACAATGAACCAATCTGCTTCCAGCTCCTGACTTTGGCGGCAATAGGAATCAAATCTACTATACCACTAAGCAAAGAATTACCTTTACCAGCTTCTGGCATATGAAATTTCGGCCCAGTTGTTTGGGCCTTTGGCGTTTCAGTATTATCTTCTATGGACGCCATTTTTGGTTCTTGTTCCTCAACTTTTGGCGCTTTTGGCGGAACAATTGGCATAGCAAAATCATTGACAATCGCTTTGGCTTCAACTTTTGGTAATTCCTCTTTCTGACTGACTGGCCACAGTGGAGCAGCGCTGACTGGCTGAAGTGGCGCCAGGTCTATTTCTTCACTGATTTTTTTGGTCAGATCAAAATTTGCTTCGGGCTGTGTCACTGTGCTTACCTGGTCATTTATTTTTTTTGGTTTCAAACTATTATCATCAGCGCTTTCAGCTGATTTATTTAATTCTTGAAGAACTTTGATATTTGGTTTGGCCTCTGGCTGGTGCAGGCCATTACCATTGTACTTCAAGCCATTGCTAAGAGCTGAACTGTCTGATTTTTTATCTTTTGGTTTTGATTTGAACATGGCCAAAAATCTAGACCAAAAAGATGGCCCTTTTGGCTTGACTGTTTTGGTTAATTTAGCTTGATTGGGCACAAAATCCTGAATATGCTCTTCTACTTTGGCTGACATTTTTTCCGGCACGCGCATGTCAATGGAAACAACTTTTGGTTTACTGCCGATATTGTCATCATCATTGTTGTATTTGATGCCTTGACCCAAGGTCGAAGCAGTCGGTGTGGCTGGAGTAAGTTTTTTTGGTTTTGGCTCGCGCTTAAATAATTTTGACCACCAAGAAACTTGTCCCCCACTGGCTTTTGGTTCTTTAATTTTTTCTCTTTTACCAGATATTTTGAAATCGGGATCAAACTTAAAAACAGGGCGCTTAGATTTATCCTCTTTGAAGCGTAAATTTTCAGGCATTAGATTAATTTTCTTGTCGTCCATTGCAAAAAAATTATATATCACGCATACCTAGACCAATAGCCACAGACATGCGGGGGCCAATTTCATGCAAAACTGGCTTCAAATCCAAGGGGTAAATCACTCTGTCCCAAGGATCACCAATCACCACTGGTAAATTCAAGATGGTGCTCAAATACTGAGGTAAATTTGGTAAAAAAGCGCTACCGCCCGTCAAGACAATCTTATCAATCATGGAATTGCCTAGGCGCTGATAACTGTCAAAAATAAATTTTATTTCGTTGATGACTGGGGTCAAGGATTTTTCAATAACCTCTGGTATGTTCTGAGTATTGCCGGCTGACAAGCCAAAATCTCGCTTGAATTGCTCAGCCCGATCTTGGTTGATATTCAAGCTATTCATAATGGCCTTGGTGATTGATTCACCACCAGTATCAATACCGCGGTTCAAGACCGGCACTCCTTCTTCAATGATGCAAATATCCGAGTTGCTGGCGCCGATATCAACCACCATAACCGTGGACAAATCATTGCCAATCAGTGAACGCGACAAAGCAAAGGCCTCGGTCTCTAAACTCAATAGATTAAGTTTGGCTTTTCTAAATATATCAATATAGCGAGCTACCAGATTTTTTGGCGCCGCCGTCAATAAAATGCGATAATTTTTGTCATCATCTTTTTTGGCAACACTTTGATTTTTTACCAAATCAATGCCTGCCACGGGAGTAGCAGTAGCCACTGACTTTTTCCTCTTGCCCAATATTTTGTGATCTAGAATCATCTCTTCAATGGGCACGGGAATAAATTTTTTGGCCTCCCACTTGATAGCTGCCTGCAAATCTTTTTTGGGCATGGGTGGCAAAGTGATGATAAAATTAAACACCGAAAAAGTAGGTAGCGCGGCTACCACTTGTTTGGTTTCCATTTTGGATTTGTGAGCAATCAAATTAATATAGTCAGCAATAGCTTGATTGTTTTTTTCGGCTGAACCACGCAAAATATTGGCCGCCACTTCAGCATAGCCGTAAGTTTTGAGTTTGGCTTGGCCTTTAAAATTCTCCAACTCCACCAGCTTGATGCTGGAGGTGCCTATGTCAACGCCTAAATAGCTAGTAGTATTAGAAAATAAACCCATAATATTTTAAAACAATTTTGTTCTTGCTTATCACGATATCTTGTTTATTATAACACATTTTTAACTCTCTCACCAAATTTAATAACTAGAAAATCTGGGTATAACTTTACTCATGTCAGTCAGGCCCAATGGCGGATTGGATTGCAGGCGACCATCATTCATAAACTTCTCGGCCGGATCGCCACTAGAATTTGTTTTGGTTCTAGCCAAAACAAAATTCCTAGCCAAAACATTGCCCGAAACCGTTAGCGAAGAATTACCCGGACTCCAAGGTGCGCCTGTTGTTTGGTCAATAAAAACTGACTTGAACTGCCCACAACCAACGCGAGACAATGGTTGATACGGAGGTTTTAGAGTTTTTCCAACCGAACAATCCGTCCCGCCATCACCCAAGATAATAAAAGTACCAGCTATCTCACTGACCGTTGTTGCGTCAATCATGACATCACCTTTGACTATCCACACTAGAGAAGGAATTTGCTTCAAATTATTTATGGTGCATGAAGAATCATACCTAATGTTATTCTTTATTTTCATGTTACCCTCTACTACTATAATGCCTGCCCCACTAGGAAAACTAGCATCACCACACTTCACTGATAAATCAGTGCCATTACCAAACTCTACTCCATACCCAAAATTAGGCGGAACACCAGTTATATGAAATACCTTATTATTAAAAGGATTACTAAATATAGCATTATCAGCATAAACACCAGAAACAATCACCTCTTCCTCTATAACTCCACCATATTTATTATAATCAATGCCACCAACAGTTTTGGCCACTGTAATCAAACCCTTGTAATCTAATTTACCAAGAGCATTGGTGTATTTGGCACTTGGATTTGTAAGGGATAAAAAATTAATCAATGGCCTGTCTGCCAACTCACCTTGAAATTTTTCTTTGGTAGTGGCATCGCTGACAAAATTGGTAATAGAGCCACCTGATTCTATCAAATAAGAAGCATTGAATTTACCAAAGGGAGGATGATAGAGTGTCACTATACGACTTTTGGAATAAATATTACCTTTGTCCACCGAAAAATAAGGTTTAGTGCTAGTGGAAATGCGCGGTGAAAAATTAAACCAGCCAAAACCTTTATCAGAACCAAAACTAGACCAAGCATTGTAGCCCCAGCCACACAAAGTGCTAGTGCTAGATCGACCGTGTTGATTGTCATAAATCACTCCGCCATCACGATAAAGAGTAGATTTTACACCAGTACCATCATCTATCTCACATTTGCTACAACGATTATTATTAAGACCAGAGGCATTGAGAGTACAGGAATTAGCTAAGCTTTCAATTGTACAGTCCGTGCAGTTGAAACCAGATAAAACTTTTTTTAGATCACCGGCCTGATGCGAAACACAATTGTCACCACTCAAGCATTGAGCATTTGTGGTGCAAGTAGTATCCGGCTGTAGCTGGCAAGTTGAGCTATCGGTCGGATAATAAAAATATTCCTGACAATTTTCGCAGGTGGACAAAAGATCAACCACCGAGCAAATATCAGTGTCGTCAATGCATCCATTCGAAGCGGAATCGCTGCAAGAATTGACATTTTGATCACAACGACAACTGCCACCAGAAGTTGCGCATTCATATATTTTTTCTCTATAGCAATTGAAACAACCTCTCAAGGGATTATTGGTGCTAGTGGCTAAATTAGGGTTATCGCTGTCATAATTATGTTGAGCGGTGTTTATTTGTTCATTGTCGATGTAAAATTTTATAGGAAAAGCAAGACGATTAGCTTGATTGTAGCCACTAGTGGTGGTCACTGACTCCATTTTTACAATACTAGCATATCCTTCATTATCTGAGCCATAAGGATTTAGAGCGTTTATATATTGGGTGGGTGAACCTGTGTAATTATACGGCTCATAGCCCTCCTTGCAAATACTTAAATCACAGCTGTCCGGAACATCCAGCCAACTCAAGGGAACATTGAGTCCACAGTAGAAAAGAGCGCGATCACCGCAGTCAAAATCATAAGCACAAGTTTCTACTGGAAATGCTGGCTCATCAGTAGCTCTTACGTAGCAAGCACCAGTACCCAAAGCCGAAGAATCCAAACTAGCCTGCGGGAAAACACATTCCGTATTGTCTGGGCAATCTTTATTAAGATAACACGAAGTCATAGCTGAATTAGCGGCCGTGATATCGTCAAATGGGGGCTTATGACCACGAAAATTATTAAGTACATCTGTTTGCTCGGGAGAATTATCAAAACAAACTCCTTTTAATAAAAAATATGGATCAGGATTTTCGCAGGCAAATTCACAATCATTGTCATTATTGCAAAAACCACCAGATGCTAGACAAGTATTAGCGATGCATGGATTGCCACAGTCATTATCACCATCACAATAACCACCAGATATCAGACATCTATTAGTGATCATATTACACAGATTACCACCCGAACAATAATTAAAGCTGGAACAAACCTTTCCTGCGTTAAGACTGCCCGCTGCACAGATCCCAGTAAGCATAGAGCATTGGCAATAATTAACCTCAACTGTTGCATTGCTCATCAAAACACCATTTTTTGGAGCAGCTGTACCACCCGAATCAGGATCAGAAAAACAAATCCAACCAGGGGTAGTATAGTTAGCTCCTGGCAAGGCCTCGTTTTCATCAGAAATACTGCCCGCCCACGCACAACCTTTTACATAATTCAAATCAATGTTCGGCGTGGCTGGATCATTGTCATGATCTACATTGGGCATAATAGTCATTTTCAAACCCCAAGCATCAGGTGACGCGCAAGAGCCCGTACGCAGAGCGTAATTACCATCCGGCTCACCATCACCATCAAAATCATTAGCGCAATTCAAGGCAATCCAGCCCATAGTGTCATTCCAGGCCCAACCGACAATTGGTGTATCATCTATATATTGATTTTGTAAAAAGGCCTTGGTGTCCACAGATTTTTGCAACAAAAAAAAGCCAAAAGAAAAAATCAGCAAACTGATAAAAATACGACTATAAAAATGGTAATGAAAATCAACTTTCATTAATTATTATCAAGAGTTTTGTACTTCCAACCGCCTGTTCCCGCACAAGTATACAAACGAAAATTAGTATAATCAAAATATATGGCTCCCCGATTGTTAAAATCTACGCATGGCAAGCTAGGGGCACCATTACCATTGGTGACATACAAATAACTATTTACATTCGTGCCTTTGACACTACCGCTAAAACTCAAATTGCCACCAACACTCACATTACCGCTACTAATAAACAAATTGCCTTCAAGCATAGCGGCATTGGTGGCGCCATTGGCTTTGACATATAAAGGCGCGTTAGTATTGCCAGTAGAACCTTCAGCATAAACAGCGTTACCTCCTGATGATTTAGCAAAAATACCATATTGAGTCCCTTCGGCTTTGACGCCGATGTTGCCTGTGCCATATACACCAGTCCCACCAATAAAATTAGTAGCGTCCGCCGCTCCTCTTACTCCAATAGCATTGTTTGGATAGCCAGAAAAACTACTATAGCCATAAATACCTGATACTGAATTGGCTGTAGCCGAGGCATAAATACCTGTCTTAGTATTGCCATTAACATTCAATTGATAACTAGAATTAGGGGTAGTGTTGATAGCTACTTCTCCAGTATCCGCGAAAGTAACTCGGTTTTCATTGCCTTTCCAAAAACGCAAATCATTAGAATCACTATCGTGATATATACCCCAATGACTATTATCGCCTCCAGCTCCACCGGTCTGAAGATCTATTTCCGCATTTTGCACAGGAGACACAGAGGACAAGACGTGTAATCTGTGACTTGGCGTGGCCGTACCAATACCGACATTTCCGCTAGCCGGAGTGGTAGTAGTATAATGAAGCGCTCGATTAGCAGGATAGTTAATTACCCAATCACTACCAGAACTGCTTCCGCCGCCACTGACGCCATTGATTGTCCCACTAACCAACAAATTGCCACTAACACTTACATCGTCGTTCAAATTGATAGGACCATCACCATCAATAATGACACGAGTACCTAAGTTAAGATCTTGGGCTAAAGGCGTAAAAACAAAATTTTGAAGTAAACTTGTATCACTTGGCAAATAATTCGGCTCAACCCAAGCGGCTTGAACTTGCTTCATCACCACCAAAACACTCAAAAAACAAACAATAACAATCAAAGTAGAAAGTGGCCAGTTGGCCAGCTGTTTTTTCTTTTGCATATTATTATAATTTTTATTTTTAACAAATATATTATAACATATTTACAAAGCCAATACTAGATTTGTGGACAACTAAAAAATGCCAAACTCTATTTGCCAAAAAAGCTATTATTTTATACAATAAAGGGTGGTATTAATCTAATTTTTAAAATAAACGCTTATGCCAACTATCGCAATTATTATCTTAGTCGTTGTCGTTGCTCTAGTGCTTTGGGCTGTCGGCATCTACAACAGTTTGATCACTCTCAAAAACCGAGTCAAAGAGGCCTGGTCAGACATTGATGTCCAGCTCAAAAGACGCTATGACTTGATCCCTAATTTGATCGAAACAGTCAAGGGCTACATGAAGCATGAGGCCGGAGTTTTTGTCAAAGTGACTGAAGCCCGATCGACCGCTATGCAAGCCAAGGGCACAGCCGAAAAAGCCAAGGCCGAAAATGCTTTGTCTGAATCACTAAAAAGTTTATTTGCCGTAGCCGAGGGCTATCCAGATCTCAAGGCCTCGCAAAACTTTTTGCAACTGCAAGACGAAATTTCTGACACGGAAAATAAAATTCAGGCCTCTCGCCGCTTCTACAATGGACAAGTGCGCGACTTCAACACCAAGATTCAGGTTTTCCCCAACAACATTTTTGCTAACTTGATGCACTTTGTGGCTTTTGAATTTTTTGAAATAGAAAATAAAGAAGAAAAAGAAAACGTTAAGGTTCAGTTTTAATTTAAAAAAACCGCCTACCAATTGTCATTCTGGAGCGAAGTCCGAAGGACGAAGCGATAGAATCTACAACCTGATTAAAACCCGTAGATTCTATCGGTCGCTCCGCTCCCTCCAGAATGACGACGAAACAGGCGGTTTTTTCTTTACTTAAAAATATATTCAAATCATTGACACCAAGCATCAATAATGTTATATTATCGTAACTATAATCTAAAAAAATTATGTATAAGCAAATTGCTAGTAACAAACGAAAAAGCTACTTACTAATGCTTTTATTTTTCGTGATTTTGGTAGGTATATCTTGGGCCTATTCACAATACTTTGGCACGGACTCTGGCTATAGTATGGTTATTTTTGCTGTAATATTGGCTGTGTGTATGAACTTGGTCAGCTTTTATGCTGGGGACTCTATTGCCCTAAATATTGCCGGCGCCAAACAGCTCGATAAAGAAAAAAATCCTTATGTCTATAGAATGGTAGAAAATCTCAGCATCACAGCTGGACTGCCTCTGCCCAAAATATATATTATTTCTGACCCAGCCATGAATGCTTTTGCTACTGGACGCGATCCCCGGCACGCCTCCATTGCCCTAACCACTGGCATTATCGAGGGCTTGGAAAATGAAGAATTGGAAGGCGTCATTGCTCACGAACTTTCGCATGTAAAAAATTACGACATCCGTCTGATGATGATAGTCATTGTCTGTGTTGGCGTCATTGCCCTGCTAGCTGACTGGATGACTCGCAGTTTTTTCTGGCGCAACCGAGACAACAATGAACGCGGAAATAACGGAGTTTTCTTAATTATTGGCTTAGTTTTGGCTATATTGTCCCCAATTTTTGCCAAATTGATCCAACTAGCCATTTCTCGCAAGCGTGAATTTTTGGCTGATGCCTCAGGCGCGCTTTTGACCCGCTATCCAGAAGGATTAGCGCGCGCTTTAGAAAAAATATCCAGCCAAAAAAAAGCCCTGCGCCGAGTGAACAAAGCCACGGCTCACCTCTATATTGCCAATCCTTTTGGCAGTGAAAAAATGGCCAATCTATTTTCCACGCATCCGCCGGTGGCAGCCCGTCTAGCGGCCTTAAGATCAATGTAAAAACTATGAGTATTCAGCCACAAAATATTTTAAATAAATTTACTTACCACTTTAAGCGTGTTTTGATTAACGCACAGAATTTGGCTCTGGCCAAAAAAAACACGGAAATAGAGCCCGAAGATTTGCTGGTTTCGCTGTTTACCACCAAAGGGGCCTTGGGCTCTGATATTTTGATAAAACATAATGTCAAAATTGATTTAGGCAATCCAAATAATAGTATTGATTTTGAAATAGTAGCCACTGTGGATCCCAAACATCTACCACAACCCTCTACCCTAGCCCAACGAGTTATTGAGCGAGCAGTTGTTGCGGCTTACAAATTTCAACACAAATATGTGGGTACTGAGCACTTGCTGTACGGCTTTATGGACACGACTGATGAAAATATTGCTGTTATTTTACAAAAGGCCAACATCAATTCCCAAAATTTGAAACAGCACTTGAATATGGTGCTAAAAAGCAACAACAAATTCAATGACTTGAGCGCCGAAGAAAATACTGTCAAAGACCTAGACGCTCTATTTGACGAGAACACGCCTGAGCCAAACCCACTGGATATTTACACTATCAATCTCACTAGCGCCGAAGTACAAAAAGACATTGACCCAGTAATCGGTCGCCAAAAAGAATTAGACCGCTTGATTGAGATCCTATCACGGCGCACAAAAAACAATCCTGTGCTTTTGGGTGATGCGGGCGTGGGCAAAACTGCCATCATTGAGGGCTTGGCCAAAAGAATTTTGGAAGGCCAAGTGCCTGATGTTTTGCTAAACAAAACTATTTTGAATCTTGATCTATCCGCCCTGATTGCTGGCACTATGTATCGGGGTGAATTTGAAAATCGTCTCAAGCAAGTCATCAATGAAATAAAAAACAACCCTAATATAATTATTTTTATTGACGAACTGCACACTATCATGGGCGCGGGCGCGACTGCTGGCTCACTAGATGCGGCCAATATCTTGAAACCGGCCCTGGCAAGAGGTTATTTGCGCTGTATTGGCGCCACTACTTTTGAGGAATACAAAAAACACATCGAAACTGACCGCGCTTTGGAAAGGCGCTTTCAATCTGTAGTCATCAATGAGTCCAGTGAAAAAGAAACTTTGGAAATCCTGAAGGGTTTGAAAAAAAACTACGAAAAATTCCACCAAGTCAATATCAAAGACGAAGCCCTAGAAGCGGCCGTAGTTTTGAGCAAGCGATTTTTGCCAGACAAAAAACTGCCCGACAAGGCCATTGATTTGATTGATGAGGCCTCAGCTCGGCTCAAAGTACGCCAAACCAAGCGCAGTTTGGCTAAGGAAATAAGAAAACTAGAAGACCAAGCGCAAAATTGCCAAAATAACAAACGCCAAGCGATCTTGGCCGAAGATTATTTGGCCGCCTTAAAATACCGCGATGAAGAGGAAATAATACTGACTCAACTAGTCAACTTGCAAGCTCAAGAAGACAAGCAAAAACAATCCACGCTCGGTGAAATTACTAGTATTGATATTGCCGAAATAATTTCAGAAATGAGCCAAGTGCCAGTAGGCGATCTAACCGACACTGACCAGCAAAATCTCATCCAATTGGAAGAAAAAATCGGCCGCTATGTTTTTGGTCAAGAAAAAGCTTTGCAAACCATTGCCCAAACTATTCGCCAAGCCAAAGCGGGCCTGACTGACAAAAATAAACCCCTAGCTTCATTTATGTTTTTGGGGCCATCAGGAGTCGGCAAAACCGAAACTGCCAAGCAATTAGCCAACTTTGTTTTTGGTGGCAAGCATAATTTACTGCGCATTGACATGTCGGAGTTTTCCGAAAGCTTCAATATTTCCAAATTGATTGGCTCCCCGGCTGGCTATGTGGGCTATCGCGAAGGCAATAAACTAACTGACACCATAAAAAACAAACCCTACACCTTGATATTGTTTGATGAAATTGAAAAAGCCCATGCTGATATTTTTAATTTGCTATTACCTATTTTAGAAGAAGGTGAATTGACTGATGCCACTGGTCGAACCATAAATTTCCGCAACTGCGTCATTGTCATGACTTCCAATATCGGCCTACCCGAATTCAATCATGAAGCAGTGATGGGTTTTGACCTTGGTAGTGAAAACAATAGCCAGTTCAAGCAGGTATCTAGCAAAGTATTGAGCAGTTTGAGCAAGCACTTTCCTCCGGAGTTTATCAACCGCTTAAATGGAGCAGTGGTTTTTGACCCTATTAGCAAAGAAGCGGCTGACAAAATAATCAAGCAAGAAATCAAACAATTATCCAAAAACCTGTCTGGTCAGGACATAAAGCTGACAGTGCCGGCTAGCGTCACTAACAAATTACTACACATGGCACCAGAGTACATCCAGACGGGCGCTCGTGGCTTGAAAAAAATAATTGATCAGGAACTAGCCAACCCCATAGCCAAAATATTGCTAAGTAAAAAAACCAAAAATATCCGCGCCAGCTTGCTAAAAGAAAAAATTGTTTTGAAATAATTTAAACACACTAATCGTTACTAAGAAAAGCGATGAACAGGGTTAGAAAATATCTAAATAATTTTTTGGACTACATATTTCCTCAATTTTGTTTGAGTTGCAAGCAAGAAGGCAATATTTTTTGTGATTCTTGTCTAAACAAACTAGAATTACTGCCCATTAACCCAAGGCCCTGGCCTGAGGAAAATTTTTTGTTTGCTGAGTGTCATATTTGCCTTGATTATCACAATCCGGTTGTCAAAAAATTAATCAAAAAATATAAGTATGGTTATTTTGACAACTTGGCTGAAGCAATTGCCACTGTCTATATCAAAAAAATAAGCAGCTTGAATTTAAATAATAATTTTATTATCTGCAATGTGCCTCTGCACATACGCAAAAAGAAAAAACGCGGTTTTGACCAAACTGAATTAATTGCCAAAAAAATTGGACTAGCCACAAAAATCCCCTACTTTGATTTATTAAGCCGTCAACGTTTTACCAAGGCGCAAGCCGAGCTTGATAAAGAGCAAAGGCAAAAAAATATGGCACAAGCTTTTATGATTAACAAAAAAATTAACTCCAGTGAGTTAATTAGTCATTCTGTGCTCTTGATTGACGACATTGCCACAACCGGCACTACCCTAAATGAGGCCTCTCGAGCTCTAAAAGAAGCTGGTTTTCAGCAAATTATTTGCCTAGCTTTAGCTAAAAATTAGGAAAATACTATTTGTGAAAAGGCGCCAAGACAAACTCAATATTATGGTAAAAAAATAGCTTTAGAAAATGATTTTTGGCAAGAATTATATTTAACTAAATCTATTTCACATTCATAAATAAAAAATCTTTAAATTTTACGTGTTAATTTAGTAAGCATAAAAAAACCAACTAAAAACCGCCCTCGATTTGGCTTAGCTTCGATGAGCTTAGCTCATCTTCACTAATCACAAGTCGCTCGGGGCGGTTTTAGGATCCGCTAGCTCAACAATCCTGCTAAACGCAGAAGGTAGAGAAAAGACCCAATTGAAAGAATGAATATAGCCCAACCAAGGCTTAATCCTACTGGAGAGCCCCACTCATCCCATCTCGATCTGCGAGTTTTTCGCTCTAGCCAATATCTTTCATCGGCAGTCAAGCTAAGCTTATCGTCTTCGTTTTTATCCATAAAAAGTGTGATAAAAAATTGAGTAATATTATCCAATCGACCATTTATTTTGGATAATTTGGGACTCTTGATTTTTGTTGATTGGGACTCCTTTATGTGTCTCAAGAGCAAGACAGAGTACAAATTCCAATACTTAAATACTAACCTATTTTTTATTTAGTGGCAAATTATGAATATAAAAACACCAATCTGGTGGTGTAATTAACCCAAGTGCGCATGATCATTATAAATCCGCAGTTTCCATAACGGACCATCATTGGTGCTAATATATTTTAAAACGGAAATGCCGGTGTTTTCCATGACCACGCGCGATTGAAAAACCCTGAATGATTCAGGGGTAAGAGTTTCGCCCAAAATAACTCTAGCCACTATTGTTCGTAAAAAAAATCCATGCGTCACTACCACGATTTCTTTTTCTAATCTATTTTGGAGAAAACTTAATGCCTGATCGACTCTCAAAATTAAATCATCAAAATTCTCGCCATCTTCTATGTGCAAACCAGATGTATAAAGACTTTTCTCCCACTCTTTCCATAGACCTTGGGCTTCTTTATCGTCGTATGATTTTCCTTCCAGTTTCTTTGGTTTAATACGCTCAACAAATAAATCAACATATTCTGGCTGTTTGCCAGTCATTTTGGTAATTGCTTCTGCTGTTTCTCTAGTGCGCGATAAAGGACTGGCTAATAAAGTTTCAAATGAAATTTTAGAAATTCTTTCAGCAACTCGTTCGGCTTGTTGTTTGCCAACATCACTAAGTGGGGAATCTAATGGCTGGAATGCCGGAGAAATATTTCCCATGCTTTGGCCATGTCTAACAAAATATACAATTTTTTCTGGTGATTCCATTATTTAAATTCATCAAAAGTAATAACAGTGAGATTATCCATATTGTGGCCATAGTGTTTAAAAACTTCTCGCGCATCGCCATCAAATCTTTTTTCCCAATCAATATCTAGTTGATTACAGGCGTTTTTTAGAGATTCCACTGACGGTCCCTCCAATTCCGCATAAGTAGGTATTTTTGGCCAAACATCAATATCAATATTTACATCGCCAAGCTGGAATGTGTGTCGATATTTTTCTATTTGTCTTATAGCTTTTAGTCCAATTTTGCCAAATAATTCCGAACATTTGTCTAAATCTGACACTTCCAGTTCAATTTCTTGAGCACTATCTACTGTCTGTTTTTCATTGCTTTTATAGGTCAGCTTTATTTTGTCTTTAGTTTTTCGCAGGCGAACAAATTTATTTTTTCCCTTCCATGACATGGCTTGATCATAGAAAATTATTTCTTCCAATTTTTCCTCGCCCTTATCAATAGCGCCAAGCAAAACGAGTTTTTTCATTAGCTCGTCTTTATTTATATCAAGAAATCTTGTTTCTATTTCTTTTTCCATAATATCTGCTTAAAATAGCCTGGCGGATAGTGAGGCCCACCGTCGCTTCGCTTTGGCGGGTAAAGATTCTCACTGATAAATAATCTGGCGGAGGCGAGAGGATTCGAACCTCTGAGGCCCTTGCGGACCTAACAGTTTTCAAGACTGTCCCGTTCAACCACTCTGGCACGCCTCCTAAAATAAATGGTGACCCCGGCAGGAATCGAACCTGCAACCTTTTGGACCGCAACCAAACGCTCTATCCATTGAGCTACGAGGCCAAGAAAAAATACGGTTTATAAAATATTGTTTTTTTTAATCTACTACTTATCCATTGCCACCCACAGGGTGGTCGCCCCGTGGGCGAAGCTACGAGGCCAATAAGAAATATTTATTATTTTATTTTTGTTTTATTAAATTTTTTACGGAAGTAATAAAAAATTAAAACGATAACGGCAATTATTAAAATAACATCTAACACCTCACTGTATTTACGAACCAAGGCCCAATTATCTCCCAAGGAGTATCCAGCATAAGCCAGTAATGAATTCCAAAGGCCAGCTCCCAAGGTGGTGTAGATAATAAATTTTCCTAATTTCATTTTGCCAGTACCAGCGGGAATAGAAATCAAGTGTCTAACTATTGGAATAAAACGGCTGATAAAAATTGCTTTGTCACCGAATTTATTAAAAAAATTTTCAGTTTTTACTAAATGATGTTCATTGAGTAAAAACCATTTGCCATATTTAATTATCAAAGGGCGTCCACCATATAGACCAAGCCAGTAAGAAAGCAATGATCCCACAATGCTGCCAATAGTACTACTAATAACAATTAAGGCAAAAGACATTTGTCCAGAATGCCACAAGAAACCAGCAAAAGGCATTACTGCCTCACTGGGCACGGGCAGTATCATACTCTCTAAAACCATCAAAAATCCTAAGCCATAATAAGAACCAGCCGAAATAATATTAGTGAAAAGATCAACCAGATATTCAACCATTTTTGATTTTTTTAATTTAAGCTAGTTTATTCGACGCTAAAAAATGTTGGCGGGCTACCTCGGGCTGGAACCGTGTTCCGAGCAAGCCCAGCTAGGCCATTCTACAATGTTTTGGCTTAAAAATCAAGAGATCCTCGTGCGCCTTATTTCTCTTAAAAAGTGACAAAAGTGACACGAATACAAGGTATATAGTTACAAATAGTTGTAACTTTTAACCTTAAATTAAAGGAGGTTCAATATCTACTTCGGGCGATCGTGCAATAATGTAGGGTGCCTATTCTATATTGTTTTTTATATTATATTGGCGATAAAAACAATAAGTTTATTAATATGCTTGATATTATGAATGTGATAATATATACTTAGATTATCTAACTATTTTTATTTAATCAATATGGATAATATAGATGAGCTTACAGAGTTAGTATTTACAATGAACAGGCTAACTAAAGAGGGCATGGAACATGAAAAAGGTTCGCCATCTTATATTCAACTACAAGCCTTGTCTTTTGTCTTACGTCAAAAAAAACCAATAATGAAAGATGTTGCTGAGTATTTGAATATCACTCCACCATCGGCTACTTTCTTGATTAATAACCTAATAAAATTAGACCTAGTTAATCGTGTTTATGATAATAATGATAAACGAATAATTCGTTTGAGCATTAGTAATAAAGGCAAAAAAGAATTACAAGCAGGTTTTGCTAAGTCAAAACAACATTTACATAAAAAATTATCTTTTTTATCAGTCAAAGAACGTCAAAGTTTTATATTAATCTTAAAAAAAATATCTTTATTAGTTAATAGCAAACAATAATGAACATTAAAGCTTCTTTTTTTCTAGCCCGTACATCAATTGTTAGAGGCAACAAAGGCACTCTGGCTATGACTATACTAATCATGACATTAGCCTATGTTAATTTAATTTTTATTTCCTCTGTTTTTGGTGGGATTGTTGAGGCTATTAATGAACAATCGATAAATAATTTATATGGTAATATTGTCATAGCTCCAGCAGATGATGAAATTTATATAGAAAATAAAGATGCTATGAATTCTATAGACACAATACCTGGGATAGTTGCCAGTTCAGCTCATTATATAAACAATACTGTAATTAGTTATGATGAGAATCATGACGGTCGTAATGTTCAACAAGGAAAATGGCTCGTAAAATCTGTTGACACAGAAGATGAAATGAAGGTAACTCAAATTAGCGAATCTATTATTGAGGGCGAGTATCTAGAAGATAATGACAGAAATAAAATAGTTATAGGAAAAGAAATTGCGGGTGGGCACGGTGGGGATCTAGATTACCTTAGTTTAGGTGGTGTGTATGTCGGTGATGAAATTGATGTTAAATTTAGTAATGGTATAAAAAGAACTTACATCATTAAAGGTATTTTTTCTACCAAAAATAGCCAGGCAGATCAAATGGCCTTTATTACTACGAAAGAAATGGAATCAATCCTCCGTGTCTATAATTTAGCTTCAGAAATAATAGTAAAAATTGATGAAAAAGGCCAAGAAGAAAAATATATAGAAGAAATAAGGCGAGCGGGATTACATGATGAAGATATAAAAACATGGAAACAATTAACAGGCTTTACTTCTAGTGCTAGTAAAAGTTTCACGATGATTAGTATTATTTTGGGCGCTATTGGCACAATTGTTGCTGGGGTTACAATATTTATTATTATTTTTGTTAGTATCGTAAATAAAAGAAGGCAGATTGGAATACTAAAAGCCATTGGTATGAAAGAAAGTACTATAATTTTATCTTTTGTTATGCAGGCTATATTTTATGCTATGATTGGAATCATTTTTGGTGTAAGTATAATATTATTTTTTGTTCGACCATTTTTTATAGATAATCCATTAGACTTTCCAGTGGGCTGGGTATCACTAAAAATAACCTTTGATATAATCCGTATAAGTAATATCAGTCTTATGGTAGCAGCGCTAATTGGTGGTTTTATACCAGCGTTTCGAGGTACAAAAGAAAGTATCCTTGATTCAATATCGAGTTAAATTTAATTATAAAAAATAAATGATTATTGAAGTAAAAAAATTAAAAAAAACATACGAGGGAAAAGTTCCGACCTATGCGCTTAAAGAGGTTAGTTTTGGTGTAAAAAAAGGTGAATTTATCGCACTTATGGGAAGAAGTGGCTCCGGTAAATCTACGCTTCTTCATCAACTTGGTCTTTTGGATGCTCCTACTGCAGGTGAGATTATTATCGATGGTACAAACATAGTATCATTCACGGAAAATCAAAAAAGTGATTTTCGTTTAAAAAAATTAGGTTATGTTTTTCAATCTTATGCTTTGTTACCAGAATTAAATGCTCTTGAATCAGTTTATTTACCTCTTATGCTTTCTGGTATATCCAAAACTCAGTACATCAAAAAAGCTACTGAAATGTTAGAAAAAGTTGGGCTTGGTGAACGTATATATCATTTGCCAAAAGAAATGTCCGGGGGAGAACAACAAAGGGTGGCTATTGCTAGGGCCCTAGTAAATGAACCAGCTATTTTATTCGCTGATGAACCAACGGCCAATTTGGATAGTGAATCATCAGAAACAATTTTAAAGTTATTTAAAAAACTTAATAAAGAAATTGGCCAAACTATTATTATGGTTACACATGAGTTAGATGATAGAAAACACGTAGACAGAGTTATTTGGCTTAAAGATGGTGTGATAAAACCAGAAAATACTTAATAATTTATTAAACAAAAAACAGCTTCTTAAGGAAGTTGTTTTTAATTACCTTGTGCTAGCTCGATGTGGCGTACAACAGGGGATTTTATATTTATCATAGCGATAAGTATCTCCGTTTGGTAAATTAATTGAAGCTGAAAATAATTCCAATTTTTTTAAAATCCAATCTGGAATTATATGTTCATCATTGAATTTGGATTTCGCTTTATCTATACCGCAAATAAAACAGTTATCACCTTCAATAATTTCAGTTATAAATTTATCTAAACTAAAAAAGATTATTTTATTATCACGATATATTGTTTTATCTTCGGCAATTGTATAGGGCATTTTATTTTTTAATAATGACTACATTTTTTTATTACTGGTAAACTGTAAATAATCCATTATCTTATAACCTTTTAAATGTTCGAAAGGATTAACAAACTTATACCATGGCTCTAAATGAAAAGACCCCGTGTCATCTTCTTCCACTTCTTTTACTATCTGGGATTCAGTTAATTTTTTAGGTGGTAGCACCTCTTTATTATCCTTAATCAAAAAGAGGTATACGTGAGGAGTACCATTATTATTTGGTACTATCCTTGGCTTCAGAACACCTGCCTTAATAAATCGTTTCATAACATACTTATCTATATTAAAGCGATCTTCTAAATCATAGACTGAGTACCAACTTTTCTTATTTCTAGCTATAGACCCAGGAATTAGCCTCTTATCTATAGCTTTTTGGCAGGTTAGACACTTTACACCCCATTTATCATACCAGGTTTCTTCATTTGAAATGTAATTCCCACAAATCATACAAGTATACCCATTACCCTCTAAATGAAAGCCTTTAGGGCTATCTTTAAGCCTTAATTTACGTTGATGCTCTATATTTGCTTGCTTATACAAAAGTTCAGCAAAACCGGTTAAATTACGAGCTCCTTCTTGGGCGTATTCCCAAGAGACCTCTTTTCCAATCTGTTTTTCAAAGATTTTTTTGAATTTTTTGATTGATTCATCTGGTAGTTCCATAACTTTACTTTACCCCCAAAAAGTGCCAAAATCAAGCTATGAAGAAGGTTAGAATAATACACAATTTAGACTATTATAAAGCTGAGTTTATCATGGCTGACCCCAAGTTCAATGAGTTTATAGGTCAACTAATGAAAAAATTTAGCGATTTTGGTTACCCGATACCAGAAAAGGGGTTTAAAAATTATAAAGAGTACTTAGAATGGAATGATAAATATTTTGATGCGATCTCTAAAATTGAGTATGGCCCAGAATTTAAAAATAAAATTAACAAGATAACTGGTGGTAATAGTAGTTGGGGTATTGAAGAGCAAGAAAAAATTGAAGAATTAAGAGACAAAGAATTACCGCCAATCTACGGTAGTGATATTGGATATATGCTTGAGGAATATGGTATTAGTAGAAAAGATAAAAGTTATAGAAAATTTGCAGATTTTATAATAGAATATATTTTTTTTAAAAAGAGAGAATTCATAGATTCCCAATTAGTTATTACTTGGAAGAGAGATGAAAAAACAAGCGAGGCCGAATTGTTTATTAAAATTTTGCCACACACTAGAAAAGAAGATATCGAAAAAATATGGCCGATGATTAAAAAAGAGCAGGCTTATTTACCAAAATATAAGGTAAAACATAAAGAATATAAAAATTTTCATAGAGATTTAGAAATCAGTAATATCTATAAAAATTTAAGAAAAATCCCAACCTCCAAATATAAAACGTATAAGTGTTGGCAAAATGATAGGGTGGATTATGAAACGGTAAAGTTAATAAGAGAAAAATATGGTATTTCTAGCTGGGGAACCATTAGAAATATAGTTAGTAATATTGAAAAATTGAAAAAATCTGTAGGGTTTAAGGACGGTCATTAAACTAAACCCATACTTTTTATAGTTATTATAGAATGCAACCATGGAAGGTTGTATTTTTTATTTAATTAATAATTAACCATAAAAAGTATGGATAAATTACAGTGGCACACAGTGCCGAAACGGGTTAATGATCTTGTTCCCCAAGATGTTAATCCTCGTATTATTTCCGATAAGCAGATGTCGGATCTTAAAAAAAGCCTAAAAAGATACAATTTAGTGGAAATACCAGCAATTGACCTAGACGGCAAGATACTAGCAGGACATCAGCGGATTAAAGCTCTTCAGCTATTAGGTCGAGGAGAAGAGCTTATAGACGTCCGAATGCCTAATCGCAAGCTAACTAAAGAGGAATCAGATAGTTACCTTATAGCCAGCAACGCCTTAGGGGGTGATTGGGATTTTGAGAAATTAAAGTCTTTTGATTTAGACCTATTGATTGATATTGGTTTTGATCAAATTGATTTATCTCATTTATGGGATAAGGAGCTAGAAGTCAAAGATGAAGACTTTGATGTCGAAGAAGAACTTAAAAAAATTAAGACACCAACAACAAGGTTGGGTGACTTAATATATTTAGGACCACATAAATTACTTTGTGGCAGTTCTACTGATCCAAAAAATATACAAAGATTATTTGGAGATGAAAAAGCTTCGATGATATATAGTGACCCACCATATAATATCAATCTTAATTATTCCAAAGGGATTGGTGGCAAGAAAGACTACGGTGGTGATGTAAATGACAATAGAAGTTATGAAGAGTATAAAGATTTTATTAAAAATACTTTAGTTACTGCCTTAACAGTTACTAAACCAGATTGCCACATCTTCTATTGGTGTGATCAAACATATATAGGTCTAATCCAAGGACTATACCGAGAACTCGGTATTGTAAATAAACGAGTGTGTTTATGGTTGAAAAATTCTCAGAATCCAACACCAAACATTGCTTTTAACAAATGTTATGAGCCAGCCGTCTATGGCGTAAAAGGTAAACCATATATTACACCATCAATCCAAAATTTGAATGAGGTAATGAATAAAGAGCTAACAACTGGCAATAATTTGTTAGGAGAAATATTTGATGAATTAGATATATGGCTAGTAAAAAGATTATCTGGCCAAAAATATTTGCACGCTACCAGCAAGCCACCTACGCTTCATGAAAAAGCTATTCGTCGCTGTACTAAACCTGGTGATATTATTTTAGATTCTTTTGCAGGTTCTGGTAGCACGCTTATTGCTGGTGAACAATTAAAAAGAAAGGTCTATACGGTCGATTTAGAGCCAATCTTTTGTGATTTAATAATTAAAAGGTATGAAAAATTAACTGGCAGAAAGGCAAGGGTGGAACATGGCTAAGAAAAATAAAGTTAAAGACCTCTTTCTAGCGGAGCTTAAAAAAGTACCTATTGTCCAAGTAGCCTGTGAAAAAACGGGCATATCCCGTAATAGCGTCTATCGCTGGAAACAGGAAGACAAGGAATTTAGTACAGCTATGGATAAAGCCATAATTGAGGGCGAGGCTTTGGTTAATGATATGTCAGAAAGCCAATTACTCACTTTAATTAAAGAAAAAAACTTTGCCGCTATAAGGTTTTGGCTTAATCATAGGAATCCTAAATTTAGAGATAAAGTCGAAGTAACTTCTAAGTTTGACGATTCAGGAGAGCTGACATCATCACAAGCAGAAGTTGTCAGACATGCTTTGCAATTAGCAGAGATTTTACCAATTAATAACAAAAATTATGTTAGAGAAAAAAATAATTCCACAGGAATTAGTGGAACAGATGAGCAGGGACAGAAAAATACGGGTAGCAATAACTAGAGAAAGTTTTCAATACTTTTTCAATTTTTATTACGCCCATTATGTAAAATATGCTACGGCAGATTTCCAAAAGGAAGTTATGTATCTACTGGAAAAAAGTGACCAAGAAAACCTTTTTCTCGTGGCTTTTAGGGGATCTGGAAAAAGCACCATGATTACCACGGCTTATCCTATTTGGTCGATATTAGGGAAGCAACAAAAGAAGTTCGTTATTATCTTTTGCCAAACTCAAGCGCAGGCAAAACAGCACATGATGAATTTACGAAGTGAATTAGAAGACAATGATTTACTTAAAAAAGACCTTGGTCCATTTCGTGAAGATAGTGATGAATGGGGTTCTCATTCTTTAGTATTTTCAAATACCGATGCCCGTATTACTGTTGCATCTGTAGAGCAGAGTGTTCGTGGTCTTAGACATCATGAAAATAGACCAGATCTTATTATTTGTGATGATGTTGAAGATATTAATTCTACTAAAACACGAGAAGGTAGGAATAAGACATATCAGTGGCTTAAGAGTGAGGTTATACCAGCTGGAGATAAAAATACACGACTCATTGTAGTTGGTAATCTATTACACGAGGATTCGCTATTAATGCGACTTAAGGGTGAAGTTGAGGCTGGTTATATTGACGGAAATTTCTTATATTTTCCTTTGATTGACGGTAAAGGTAAGTGTCTTTGGCCAGGTAAATATTCTAGTGATCAGGAGCTTGAAACTGAGCGTAAGAAAATTGGTAATGATATTTCCTGGCAACGTGAATATTTGCTCAACATAGTACCCGATGAAGATCAGGCTATATTTCCCGACTGGATTCGATATTACGATCAAATACCAGAACCTATAAAATTTGAAGATGGCTATTCTTCTCACAGGGAAGTAAGGATTGGTATTGATCCAGCTATTTCACAAAGTAATGTCGCCGATTATACAGCTATGGTTCCAGCTCTTTTATATGAAACTAGTAAAGGATATATAATGTATATTTTGCCGAAGATTATTAACAAACGTCTTACTTTTCCGGAGACTGTTGATACTTGTAAATTATTAGATCAAAGTTATTCAACATATATAAAAGGTCTTCACCCTATATTTATTGTAGAAGATGTTGGCTATCAGAAAGCACTTCCTCAACAATTAATAAGTGAGGGTATTTTAAATGTTGTAACAACAAGGCCAGGTAATCAGGATAAACGTACTCGCTTAGTGCTGACAGCTAATATGATTAAGTCTGGTAAGGTCCTTTTTCCTAAGCAAGGTGCTGAGGAACTTATTCAACAGATTGTCCATTTTGGGGTAGAGAAAAATGACGATTTAGCCGACGCTTTTTCGAATCTTATGCATAGTGTTAATGAGAAACCACCATATGTACCTAGAGTCTATTTCTTTTAAGCATTTTCTCTTGTTTCTTATATAAAAAACTAAGGATAGTTATCGACAAGTTGTCGACATAGCGAGGCTTAGCAAAAGCTATGAAGTGTGTCATCCATTAAGGTATGGATATAAAGACAATGTCACAACAGACTAAGTTTGGGCTAACCCCAAACATCAAATTAAAGTATTGCCTGTATGCTCGAAAGAGTACTGAATCAGATGAACGGCAAGCACTTTCTATTGATTCACAAGTCAAAGAAATGCTCCAAATTGCTGAGCGTGAAAATCTAGAAATTATAGACATACGACGAGAATCAAAATCTGCTAAAGACTCTGGAAATCGTCCAGTATTTAAAGAACTGATTCGTGATATATCAGAAGAAAGATTTAATGCAATTTTAACTTGGGCCCCAGATCGTTTATCTAGAAACGCAGGAGATCTGGGGTCTTTGGTTGATCTAATGGACGCTAAAAAACTTTTAGGGATCCGTACTTACGGACAAACATTTAGTAATTCACCAAACGAAAAATTTCTATTAATGATTCTTTGTTCTCAAGCCAAGCTTGAAAATGATAATAGGGGCATAAATGTAAAGAGAGGCTTGCGTACCAGATGTGAAATGGGTTTATGGCCTACTTGTCCGCCAACGGGGTACTTTAAAGAAAAATTAGTAGATCATAAAGGCGAGTGTCTTATTGATTCTGATAGAGGGCCAGTGATAAGACAGATGTTTGAGAAAGTCGCTTACGAAAAATGGTCAGGTAGAAAGCTTTATCATTGGTTAAAGTTTGATCTTAATTTTAGAACGGCACTAGGCAAGAAGCACTTGAGTCTTGGTAATATTTATCGCCTACTTGAAAATACTTTCTACTACGGGCCATTTGAATATCCACGAGGCAGTGGTAATTGGTATCAAGGTAAACATGAGCCAATCATAACAAAAGATCTGTTTGATTTAGTTCAGGTTCAAATGAAAAATTCTCAATTAGTCAGGAAAGAAAATATTGAATTTGCTTTTACTAAAATAATGAAATGCGGACTTTGTGATTCTGGCATATCGGCAACAGAGAAGTTTAAGAAGTTAAAAAATGGGGATACTAACAGACATGTGTATTATGGCTGTACCAAAGCCAAGGATAAATATTGTAAGTCAGGTTATATCAGTGAAGAAGACTTGATCAAACAATTAAAAGGTTTAGTTGACTCAATAAATCTAAAGGATCTAAATATAGAAAGGCAGATAAAAGCCGAGGTAGTGAGGTATAAGAAATTTAGTGCCTCCTTGCTAGGGAAGAGCGCGGATGTGGATATTTCAGATATTGATATCAAAAAATACGTTAAATTTCTGTTATTTGAGGGTACTATTGATGAAAAAAGGGACATAATATCCTCATTTAAGTCAACTATTGTTATAAAGAATAAGGTGGTATCGCTAGGATAGTATTTGCTAAAAAGTGGTTAATTCAAAAATTGACTTTTATCCTTTAAAATAGGATAATAAGGGTAGTTTTATGTAAAAATTTAATAAAATTATGACGACTAATCAAGTTAAATCCAAAAAACGAGTTAAAGATCACGGAGAAGTTTTTACTCCTGATTTTATCGTGAACGATATGCTTGATTTGGTTAAAAATGAAACAGAAAGAATTGAATCTCGTTTTTTAGAGCCGGCTTGTGGTGACGGAAATTTTTTAGCCCCAATACTTGAAAGAAAACTTGAAGTAGTAAAGAAAAAATACAAATCAAGCCAAGTTGAATTTGAGCGAAATGCACTTTTGGCGGTAAGTAGTATTTATGGCGTTGAACTATTACACGACAATGTTAAGACTTGCATTGAACGACTTTATAAAATAGTTGATGAAATGTATTCAAAATTATATAAAGGCAAGTGCAATAATGATTTTAGAAAAAGCATCCAGTTTGTCTTAAATCGGAATATTTTACAAGGTAACGCACTGGATCTAAAAACTGCGGATGGTACAGATTATATAGTTTTTTCCGAATGGTCGCCTGCAAATGGTAGTTTAATAAAAAGAAGAGATTTTACTTTTGAAGAATTAATAAAAAAGGAAAGCGCTGGAGAAGGTTCGCTATTTGAGTTGTTGGATAAAGATAGGGATCCATATTTAATACCCAAACCAATAAAAGAATTTCCTTTAAAACATTATCTTAAACTAGATTATGAAGATGCAAAATAATTACAATCCTGACGTACTTTCTTGTCTTGCTAATTTGAGTAGTGACGAAGTTTTTACGCCACCAAAACTTGCCAATGAAATTTTGGATTTATTACCAAAAAAACTTTGGCAAGATAAAAACGCAACTTTTCTTGATCCTGTTTCCAAATCTGGTGTATTTTTGCGGGAAATTGCCAAAAGATTATTAGAAGGATTGCAAGATGAAATTCCTAATCTGCAAAAAAGGATTGACCATATTTATACCAAGCAAATTTTTGGAATCGGCATTACCGAAATGACCTCTCTTCTTTCTCGTAGAAGTGTGTATTGTTCTAGGGTGGCTAATGGAAAGTATTCGGTCATATCGTCTTTCGGTAATAATCAAGGAAATATTTTTTTTGATGATACAAAACATGACTGGAAAAATGGTAGATGTTCGTATTGTGGTGCTAGTCAGTCTGAATACGAACGTGAAGATGGATTAGAAACTCACGCTTATCAATTTATTCACAATAATTTACCTGATAAAATTAAAAATATGAAATTCGATGTAATTATAGGCAACCCACCTTATCAATTAAATACTGGCAGTAATTCAGCGCAAGCAACCCCGCTTTATGACAAATTTGTTCAGCAAGCAAAAAAATTAAATCCACGATATCTCTCTATGATTATTCCAGGACGTTGGTACGCTGGCGGCATGGGGTTAGATTCCTTTCGTTCAGAAATGCTAGGTGATAAACACATTCGAACACTTGTGGATTATCCAAACGCAAGAGATTGTTTTCCTGGTATCGAATTACGTGGTGGGGTTTGCTATTTTCTTTGGGATAGGGATAATAAGGGCGAGTGTAAATATACAAATGTATCTGGTAAAAATAAGAATACAATGCTACGTAAAATAGATGAGTATCCAATATTTATTAGATGGAATCAAGCTTTACAAATAATAAAAAAAGTTGACTATACAAAAGATGGCTCTCTCTCTAAGATTGTTTCTGCTGTTAGTCCTTTTGGTTTGGCCACATCTGTGAAAGTTGGATCTAAAAAACAAAATAATTATCTTACCTTACATTCTAGTAAAGGAGTTCATTATATAGCAGAAGATAAGGTAATTACAGGTAAAGAATTAATAAATAAAAATAAAGTTTTAATTTCACAGCTTATTTCTGGAAATTTAGAAACACCACCTTTTAAGGTAATATCATTGTTAAAAATTTTAAACCCCGGCGAGGTTTGTACTCACACATATTTAGTGGCTGGTAATTATGAAAATGAAATTTTAGCTAAAAATTTAAAATTTTATCTTGAAACTAAATTTGTTCGTTTTTTACTTCTTCAAAGCATATCTAATATGCATATTTCAAGAGATAAATTTAGATTTGTTCCAATGCAAGATTTTTCTGAAAGCTGGACAGACGAAAAACTATATAAAAAATATAAACTCACCAAGGAAGAAATTGAGTTTATTGAATCTATGATTCGCCCAATGAATTAATATTATGAATAAAGATTTTTTTCCACCAAAGCCGGATATAAAACCAACAATCTACGCTTACGAATTAGTAGGTGTTGATTCACATAAGGGATTACTCAAAGTTGGTTATACTGTTCGAAGTGCAGAGGAACGAGTTAAAGAACAGCTTGGAACAGCACAAATTCAATACCGAATTGTGTTGATTGAAGATGCTTTTAGAAGTGATGGTACGACTTTTACTGATCATGAAGTGCATCATCATTTGAAAAAGAAAAGCATTATCAGAAAAGATGGGGAATGGTTTAAGTGTAGTTTGAAAGATGTTAGATCTGCAATCAATGACATTAGAGAGAGAAAAATTAGCATTGAGTCTCGCGGTTTAAATTTTAAAATGCGTCCGGAGCAAGAGGCTGCAGTAGAAAAAACATCCTACTATTTTCAAAACTCTAAAAAAGAAAATCCCAACAAAACTCCTCATTTTCTCTGGAATGCCAAAATGCGTTTTGGCAAAACTTTTGCTACCTATCAGCTCGCCAAAAAAATGGGCTGGACAAAAATTTTGGTAATGACTTTTAAGCCGGCGGTTGAAAATGCGTGGGACGAAGACTTGAAAGAACATGTTGATTTTGAAGGCTGGCAGTTTGTTTCTGCTTCGGAAAATACACTGTGGCATAAAGATATAAATGAGAAAAAACCGTTCGTTTGTTTTGGCTCGTTTCAAGATTATTTGGGTAAAAATAAAAGTACAGGTGGAATAAAGACAAAAAATGAATGGGTTCACAAAACCAAATGGGATTGCATTGTTTTTGATGAATATCATTACGGGGCTTGGCGAGAGAATGCTAAAGAGCTTTTTGAAGCAGAAGATAAAAAAGAGAAGGAATTTGCCGAAGGTAAGGGGTTGGTAGATTTTGATGAAAAAATATTACCAATCAAAACACAGGCTTATTTATATCTTTCCGGCACACCTTTTAGGGCAATTGCCTCCGGTGAATTTATTGAAGAACAAATTTATAACTGGACCTATTCAGACGAACAACGAGCAAAAGAATCGTGGAAAAATGAAAAAGTACTTAACCCTTATGCCGCTTTGCCAAGAATGGTAATGATGACTTATCAGCTTCCTGATTCGATTATTGATATCGCTCAGCAAGGAGAATTTAATGAATTTGATTTAAATGAATTTTTTTATGCGGAAGGAAAAAATGAAAAAGCAAAATTCAAATATGAAGATGAGGTTCAAAAATGGCTTGATTTAATTCGCGGAGCATTTTTGGAAACAGCGATAGATAGCTTAAAGCTTGGTGCTAAAAAACCGCCGATGCCATATTCTCACGCTGAACTTTTGAGTGTACTTAATCATACACTTTGGTTTTTGCCGTCGGTAGCATCATGTTTTGCAATGCGCAATCTATTAAAAAAGAGACAAAATGTTTTTTATAAAGATTATAAAGTTGTCGTAGCGGCAGGTAGTAGTGCTGGTATAGGCATTAAGGCTCTGCCACCAGTCAGAGAGGCTATGGATAAACCATTAGAATCAAAAACAATTACTTTGACTTGTGGCAAGCTTTTAACTGGCGTGACGGTACCACCATGGGCAGGTATTTTTATGCTTCGCAGTTGCTCAACGCCAGAGACATATTTTCAGGCTGCCTTTCGCGTGCAATCTCCTTGGACAGTTAAAAATCCTGATAATAAATCACCAAACAAAGAAGAAGTTATAAAAAATGAATGTTATGTTTTTGACTTTGCGCCCAATCGAGCCTTGCGGCAAATTGCGGAGTATAGTTGCCGATTGAATGTAAATGAATCTAATCCGGAAACTAAAGTTGCTGAGTTTATAAGCTTTTTGCCAGTGCTAGCATATGACGGAAGTGCTATGAAACGAATTGATGCCGCTGGAATTTTGGATATGGCAATGAGTGGAACAACCGCGACACTTTTGGCTCGTCGTTGGGAAAGCGCTTTACTTGTAAATGTTGATAATAATACGCTCCAACGATTGATGAATAATCAGGCGGCTATGGATGCTCTTATGAGTATTGAGGGCTTCAGAAATTTGAATCAAGACATAGAAACGATCATTAATAAATCCGAATCGGTTGAAAAAATTAAAAAAGAAGCAAACGACAAGGAGCTGACAAAAAAAGAAAAGAAAGAGCTTACAGAAGAAGAAAAAGAATACAAGAGTTTACGCAAACAAGTACAAGAGAAGCTTGTTAAATTTGCCACTCGTATTCCGGTCTTTATGTATCTTACCGATTACCGGGAAAGGACATTAAAAGATATTATTACTAGACTTGAGCCGGGATTATTCAAAAAAGTGACAGGATTAACTCAAAAAGATTTTGAAATGCTGGTTAGTCTTGGGGTATTCAATAGCGCCTTGATGAATGATGCCGTATATAAGTTCAAGAGATATGAGGATGCAAGTCTTGAATACACAGGAATAAATAAGCACGAAGATGAGCAGATAGGACTTTATGATACGGTTATTTCCGCAAAAGAATACAAAAATCAGGGCGAGCAGATTTTTGTGAATAATCCTATACGCTAAGTAGGTTTTGATTAAATAAAATATGGCAACAGAGGAATTGATTTTAAAATTAAATAATTTGGTTAATAAAGCGGAATTTCCATCCACAGAGTGTGAAGTTGTTTATTTTATGGTTGAGATCAGAAAATTATTAGATAGATTAGAACAGCATAAAAAATTTGGTACGTTATATTTTTACTGTAATTGGTCGATGCACATTACAATGCATAGGGGGGTAGTAGTTGATATTTTAAAAAAAATAAGCGGGCAGGTTAAGAACCTTCAACCAATTATACAAAATCCTGAAATTTTTGGGTTGATTTCATTTGAATCTTTAAAAAAACAGATCGAGGCATTATCTGTAGATGAACCGGGACTAATGAATTGGGTTATAACTGGTGATAAGTGGGGTAAATTTAAGAGTTTATTGTTAGATGTTTTAATTAATTGTCCGCTGCAGGATGCTTCTGAGGATTTACTTATTGAGCAATTTGAGTACGTGAAGAATGGTAAAAACATTGATTATATAGTTTCTGTAAAGGGCCTCTTGAAAGTTAATGGTACATTATTAGAAGGTTAAACATCCTCGTGCATCTTATATTAGTTTTAGTGGCTCTAGTGAGTTGCCTAATACATCTTCTGTTTCTAATTGTGTTATCTTACATCCATTTGTGGCATTTGAATTATCAAAATAATAGGCTATTTTAGTTATATTGCCTTTGGCTGGCCAAAAAACAATTGCTCCTATATTTTCCATTTTAGAAAATAACCTCTCATTTTTTATTGAATTTCCAACATGTTGTCCGTTTATAAAATGAAGTTGTTTGATGCCACTCATAATCACCTGCGCAGACCATGTACTTGATTTTAGCTCTACTAGCAATAATGTTTGAAAACCTGGATAATTTCCAAATTTCTTGTTTGCATCTTTTATATATTCTTCAATTCTATTTGATAGTGCCAAAGTGTTGCGGTCTTTATTATTCAAGTTTTCACCCTTTTCCCTTTTTAATTCTATGGCTATTTTTTGGCGATGGTTAACAAAATCAGCTGTTTTTATTTTTATATTTTTAGAATCGCCATAACACCAGCCTTTTGAATGGGCCTCTAATTTATTTAACCATTTACCAGTCCTTTGTTTATCTTCATTTTTATCAAACATAATTAAGTTTTTTATAAATAAATCATCGGGTGCTTCATACTTTTTTACTAAGAGTTTCTTCATGCAATGAATCAACTTTACTAATACGATCTGACAAATCATCGATTCTATTACTTAATGCACGAACCACATCAGGGTTGTTTGAGAAATTCTTTAAAAGATAACTTTTTATTGCAGATAAAATAAGTACTGATATAGGACTAAGTAAACTAGCATCAGGGAAAAACGTTGTTAGTTTAGGTGAAAATCCTTGTTCGTTCTTTTGTAAGTGGTGAAGTATAAGATCCATCCATGTTCCATGAATAGCATGTGAAGGAATACCTTGTAATAAAGGATATGCCTGTTCCATATCCATTTTATTTAGAATGCTCTTGAAATCTTCTCGTCTAGGAAGATTCTCTAATTCTGTAATATCATGAAAACCAGAATTTATTATAGTTTTATTAATAGATTCTATTATTCTTTCTTCTATTGGTAATGTTGTACCTCTACGTTCAATATTTTCTTTAATATAATCATAAGTTTCTTTTTCTGGCCTAAAACTTGATTTAACATATTTTTCAAAATCTTCTTCTGTAGCAATTTCAGAAAAAAATTTAAGGTTTATTGCTGATTCAGAAATACATCTATTAAGTGCCATTATTACCTCTCCATGCTCCTTTACTTTGTCACATTGTAATGCTAATATTGCCCCCATGAATTTTGCTATGCGTACAATTAAGCCAGCCTGTATTGCTTGATTACGAAATAAATTAGCTTCCTCGGTTCTTCCTGCATATAAATTTGAAATTAATATCGCAACCATTGCTGTTTCTCTATATAACTCAAAAGCAATCTTTGTAATTTCAGATTTTGTAGAAGCATTATTAAGCATAGATGTATCTATTGGTAGCCCAATTAATTTATCTAGATAATCTTTTTTAAATTCCATATTTCTATTTATATATCACAGTTACCACCGTCAAAATTTTTAAAAAAACCATCAATTAAGTCTATTTTCTCGCCATGAGGATCAATTGCAAGAAATTTTTTATCATCAATCTCTAAAGACCAATTTTTATCGCTTAGATTTCCGGTTCTATTAAGTTGATAACCAACGTAATGAAGACCTCCATCAAGGCCAATGGTTCCTAAAACCACAGCGCCACCAATAGTGTCTGAGAAATTGTTACGGATAAAATTAATAATATCTGACGCCTCGGCTTTTATATCCCTTCGGCTTAAAAAATACCTTAATATTTTATCTTCTAAATCCTTACTAATGAGTGTAGATCCTCCGGCAACTATTGAATATGTACCGCCGACTTTTCCGATACCAAATTTATGATTCATTTCGTCTATTTCAAATGAAAACACGACTTGGTCCGGTAAGAACGATTTAGTATTTATATTCATCAATGGTGTGGTATCGTTTTTTTCTGATACAAATTGCATCGCACCTGCTATATTCGCATCTTCTAAAGATCCTGCTTCCGGACCGATTATTTCCGAAAGTCGCTTAAAACTAAATGATTTTATATTTTTTGAGGAATTACCTGCAAAAATGATTAAACACTTTTTCGATCCGGAATATTGAGGGACAATTTTTGTAAAAAAATCAGTAACTTGTTCCCTAGTAATATTTATGTCTGTTGACAATTCTCCAGTTTCAAATGCATTTGACAATCTATTATGGATAAAAAGAGAAAAATTTTTATCTCCAGCAAACATACAAGAAATAAAATTACCTAACTCTTTTTTTGTTTTAACAACTTTGTCCGCGTCCAAAACTTGA
This sequence comes from uncultured Gammaproteobacteria bacterium, assembly GCA_964540095.1. Lineage (GTDB taxonomy): Bacteria > Patescibacteriota > Patescibacteriia > UBA1558 > GWA2-36-10 > CALMZN01. The sequence continues at coordinate 59,545 of CAZILH010000003.1, forward strand.
TCATTATATTGGACCAATTTTGTACAATAACCAACTATTCTACGTTCATCATTTACTCGTTTTGATATTTTACTATCTGTTGCAAGAATTATTTTATCAGTTAAATTAATTGCTAAAATTAATGACATATTAGTATCTCCAAAAACCAATCCATTTTAAAAATATTTTATTAAACAGATATATTGGATAGCTAATAGCTACAAATACAATTCCATCAATTACCTGGGTGCCAAAAATAAAATATAATGTTGCCACTACTAAATAAAAGAAAAACCAATAAAAAATACTACCCGCTAATACGTTAAACCATGAGGGCATTTTTTTATCACTGCCAATACGAAACCATATAATCTGTAAGATCATGCCAATGATTAGACAAAAAAGTAATATTAAAATGTAAGGCCAATATGCTAACCATAAAGCCTTTATAAAAGAAAGTACATTGGCAACTATTGATTTAATGAATATGTCCTGTATTTCCAAAGCTACTGCTGCGGCGTTCATATTTTAAATTTATTTATATATTATCTTGCTCTAGCTCGTGCCATTCCTTGGGGTTAAGATCTAATATATTTTAAACTTTACACCTAAAATTATTCAAAATCAAGCCAAAGTCAAACAAAAAAACACCTTAATAAATAAGCTGTTTTTTAAGTACCTCGTGCTAGCTCGATGTGGCGGTGTTTTTTGGACGAAGTTCGAACATTTTTTGAGCAAAATCCCCAATAAG
>CAZILH010000004.1:0-50680 GCA_964540095.1 uncultured Gammaproteobacteria bacterium
CAGGATTTGGTAGGAGTCCTGACTCATGAACTGGGGCATGCTCTAGGAATGGAGCATGTTGATAATCCCCAGGCCATAATGTATTACCTAAACGAAGCTGGTAGTGAAAAATTGACGACCGATGATTTAGCTGAGCTAAAGAGGACCTGTAAAATTAAATAAAAAAAAGACCCCGCCGGCATAGTTTGAAGCTATGCTTGAGGCGGGGTTCTTGGTAGGAACAACGCCGCTAGGGCGTTATGGCGTGTCACCCGGTCTGTCGCGCAGGCTCTCGATGTAGATCGACACCATGCAGAGCCAGTTCCAGCCCTTGCTGGTGTAGTAGAACTGATCCCTGGCCACACTGCAGGCGGCCGTATCCAGCGGCATGGCCTGCGCAGCGGGCGGCGTGATCATGGTCACGACCGTGGTCAGCGCGACGATGTTCATCGAGGCCACGTTGATGGCCGGCGCCGTGGAGTTCAGCTCGGTGCTGACGATCATCTGCGTCGGGGCGATGTTCAGGGGGATGATGTTGGAGACCAGAACGCCGATGACGATCGCGAAGATCACCTTGCCGTAGTTCTTGAGGAGCATCTTCATCTCCTACTCCCTTCGTTGCTGCGTGGGGATTGTGAACCGGCTATTGTCGACGATTGTTGTGAGGATCCTCGCCTCCTTTCCACGAGGGATGGGTACTACTTGTACATTGCTGTCCGATTCGGAGCTATGACCTGATCGGCTTGCACCGGTGTCACGCTCGTGACTTTGTTGCCAAGGCAATCTCTGGGTAGCAGTGCCCAGACGACTTTTTGCGGGCTTATGTCCGAATCGTCCTGACTGAATCCATCGTCATACAGAACCGCTCCGTCGCGAGTGTTGCGCAAGGGGTCTCGCCCTCTTTTCTCCAGGAAACACATGATGCCACTGTCTCTGATGGACACTCGGGAAGAGTCCGGCCTTTGCATGGAGAATAGCAAAGAACCGGGGCGGGGGAAAGCGATCTTGTAATCGCTCGGCATGTTTATCGCCAAGCGATAGACGACAAGATTGGGAGAGGCAATCAGTTTCGACAGCAAGATATCGGGGTTCGGCTTCTTGGAAATGGGCTTACCGCTCGGATCCACGCCGGTCATCATCTGTCGAATCATGTCTTCGAGTTCCTTGCTTCTGGCAAAACCCCTTTCTACATACATTTCGACGAGATCCTTCAGTCTCGCATTGTACCACTCCTGCGGATCGCCCCAGCCAGAATTCGTGGCCGAGAAAGTCACACCATTGTAGGTGTTGATTTCGGTAAACTTGACCGCAGGCTGTTTGCCAGCGATCGCAGCCGTTGTGGCCAGCCCCATCCCGACCAGCATGGCCAGGGCCAGAATGATGAACATCAGGCGTTTTACCATGGTATTGCTCCTTTTCTCCTCATTATTTAGAGGAGAGTTGTAGTGTCAATGTGCGTATTGGCGGCTTTTTGAGCCACCAACTATGGTCAAAGAATTTGACTATTCATTTAAGCTCTGATTAGTCGGTTTGTCAAGAGCATTGTTCAAATAAGCAAAAAAACCTCAGCAGAATTAGTGAGGTTTGGCAGTGGAGTTTTTTTGGTACAGATCAAGTGCCGGTTACGCCACTAGCTCATGATTACCTATTTGGCGTCCAAAAAAGGTGGTAATCAGTCATTGCCTCACTTTGTTTAGTTTGTAAATATTCTATATATTTTTAATATAGCACAATCAATTTGGAAAATCAATGGTTTTTTGGCAGGGGTCAGACAGTGAGTGTGTCTGACCCCAAAGCCATTATCGGCAACGATCAGCTGTGTTACCGAATTTTTTATCACCTCCCTTTTTTGGTGAGGGGGATCACCATTCGAATTTGGCTGACATGAGGATGAGGATACTGATCAGATCCATAAGGCACCTCCTTGTCTAGATCAGGTGTTTGATATTCTGGGCGATTGCTCGTAGGTCGTCTGATTTGAGCAAATAATCGTCTGCCCCGTAGCTTGCTCCCAAGCGGCGATAATAATCAATATTGCTGTGCGGACCACCGCGACTCATTAGCACGACCTTGATTTTTCTGGTCAGACCGTATCGTCGCAGTTCCCTGCAAAGTTCCGCTCCGTCTGTTTCCAGGAATTCAGCCAAGACCAGGACTGGCCCTGCTTTCGCGGCAGTCAGTTCAGCGATTTGTCTCAAGGCCTTCTTGTGGTCACTACTTATATAGACCACGTGCCCTTCCCGACAGAGTGCCAGAGCCAAGGATTCAGCAGATTCCTTTTGATCCAAGACAAAAATCGTACTCATGTCTTTTTCCTCCTGTGGTTGCCAGATAACAAAAAAACACCCGAATGAGGTGTTTAGCTAATAACCAAAAAAACTGCCGGTTACGCTACTAGCTCCTGATCATCCAAGCGTCCAAATACAGACGATCATTCCTTGCCTCATCGATTGATTGTGTGATTTTTTAAAGGTACTTTCAACAAAAAACACTTCTCCAATAGGGAAGCGTAACCAAAAATTGTTGCCGGTTACGCTACTAGCTCCACATTATCCAAGCGTCCAAATAAAGATAATGCTTCCTTGCTTCAAAGGTGTGTTAAATTGTCAACGAAAAGACTATAGCACGTATTATAAATTTTGTCAAATTAACCCGACGGGTAGGGGATTGATTTAAACTTCAAAATTAAAAAAAGTGTTAACTATAAACATTAAAATTAGACCAAAAATAAACCACAATACTTGGTTAAATTGGTTAATTCTTTTTTGCTCTTGTAGGTGAGGCATGATATCGGACAGGGCAATGTATAGGAAACTACCGGCTGCTAATGATACAAGGATAATTTCGTTTTTAGCGGCTTGGGAATAATAATAAGTAAGCACTGCGCCAAAGATAGCCACTAAGCCGGAAATAAAATTCCAAAATAGAGCCTTAGCTTTTGTAAAACCGGAATGTAATAATAAGCTAAAATCACCAACTTCTTGGGGTATCTCATGCAAAGCGATGGCCAGAGTTGCTAGCCAGCCAGTGGAAGTGCTGACTGCAAAACTAGCAGCAATTACCATGCCATCTACAAAATTATGAAGCCCATCACCAATCAAAATATTGACACCAGCTGGATTGGTGTGCGTATGTCCTTCTTCTTCACACTGATGGCGATGACAATGATGCCAGTGTAGATATTGCTCAGTTAAAAATAAAAATACGATAGCCCCCAATATCCATAAGGAAATTAGTCGTGGCTCATAGCCACTGCTAAGTTGCATTTCCATTATTTCTGGCAACATGTGCAAAAAGACATTGCTCAAAAGTACGCCAGCCGCCAAAGCAATAGCCGCATCCATTATTCTGTGGCTATACTTATTTTTTGTAAAAATACTTAAGCCAGAAAACGAAAGTAAGCTAATGGCCAAAGAGGCGATGATAATATTCAACAACATAGAAATATATTTATAAAAATATTATAAACTATTATTGAACAAAAAGTCAATTTGTGGTATTTTTATAGCAGATTTAATATATGAAAATATCATCAGAAATAGTACTCCTTTTTAAAAGAGTTGAGCGTATTTATCGTCAGCGTGAGGCCTTTGCCCAAGATGAGAACAAAAATGTCATTTCAGTCGAAGAGATGGCCAGCCATTTGTCTTCGCTTTATGAAAAGCTGAGAAACAGCGTTGATTTCAAAGAAGTCCATTTGTTGAGGCGTTATGCTATTGAGCGCAATTTAAAGCGCCGTTTTATTTTGGAAATTTTAAAACCGCAGATTGCTAGAAATCTTATTGAGGACTTGGTCAGGGCTCAATACATACCCAACAATGGCATACCCGAATCAAAAGTTCAGGAAGTCGAGCAAGTCATTGCCAAGTACAATGATTTGTTTGTCCTACTCAACGAGCATTATGAAAACGATAAATTGGAGCAAAAGAATCTGCAGGATTATTTTGATTGGCTGATTGGTATCGAGGCCTGTGAAATAGATATTATTTTGACACCAGAAGATATTGCTGACGCGGTGATTGAAGCCATGTATGAAGTGACCAAGCCGCGCGTCAAGCTAAAAGGTGATGATTTGAGTATCAGAGAAAAAAATATTCAACTTTACATCACCATCCACAAATCGCTAGTCAAGTCGGATGTGACAATAATTTCTTATCATTTGTTGAATTTATATTATCCAGAGTGGCTTAGTGCTGATCAGAAGTTAATCACGGAAATAGCCACTAATATAGGCCCTATCTATCGCACTATCCAGCGTCATTTGCGTCATCCTTATCAACGCAAAATATCGCAAGCCATCAAAGAGCCAGTGGTGACTTTTCAAGTTTTGCACGAATTAATATTGCGTCACGAGGCCAAAATAGAGGATTTATTGGTTCAGCCAGAGGAGTTGGAAGTAGAGGCCAGGAAGCTCATTATTGAGCGCTATAAGTCCATTCGCAGTAAACTTAGCAAAAGTTCCTTGCGAGCCATTATTTATATTTTTATTACCAAAGTGCTGTTTGCCGTTGCTTTGGAATTTCCTTATGAAAGATACATTTTGGGTCACATTAATTTTTTGAATTTGGGAATCAATGTGATGTTTCCGCCATTGTTGATGTTTTTGGTTACCTTGTCTTTTTCTGTGCCTGATACCAAAAATACGGATAAAATTTTGGCCAACTTGAAGGATTTGGTTTATGGTAAATCAGAACAGTCAATTTTGTGTCAGCTCAAGTCAAAATACAAACAATCTTTGAGCTACCAGATATTCTATAATTTTATGTACACCTTATTGTACTTAGCTGTCTTTGGTGGAATTGTTTACGTTCTGCATAAGTTAAATTTTAATATAATCAGTGGCGCTATATTTTTATTCTTTTTGACAGCGGTTAGCTTTTTTGCTATCCGTATTCGCAATACCGCCAAAGAGCTGAAAGTGATTGACAACAAAGAAGACGCTTTGTCATTCCTGATGAATTTTTTCTCTTTACCGATTGTGGGCGTTGGTCGCTGGTTGTCCACCAAATTCCGCAAGATAAATATCTTTGCTTTTGTGATGGACTTTATTATTGAGGCGCCATTTAAGATGATAGTTTTGGCTTTTGAGGATTGGCTGGGTTTCATGAAAGAGAAAAAAGAAGAAGTTTATCATGACGACAAATAGGCAAGGATTTTTTATTATCGCGCATAATATTAGAAGTTTATACAATATTGGTACTATATTTCGCACCGCCGATGCTTTGGGTGTGGATAAAATTTATTTGACGGGCTATTCTGGTCATCCGCCATCTTCTCAAATATCAAAAATTGCTTTGGGGTCAGAAAATTTCGTAGCTTGGGAACACTACAAAAATATTTCTAGTTTGTTTAGTAAGCTCAAAAAACAAAAGGTAAAAATAATTGGTTTAGAACTAGGAGCTGGTGCTATACCATATAATAAATTCAAACCACAGTTTCCTTTGGCGCTGTTGCTTGGCAACGAAGTACGCGGAGTATCAAAAGCATTATTAAAAAAAACCGACCAAATAATTTATTTGCCAATGTACGGCCAAAAAGAGTCGCTCAATGTCGGAGTAGCTATGGGAGTGGCCGGGTATTATATTAAAAATAAGCTTATAAAATAATGTTCAACATGAGTCGTGAACAAAAAATATTATTTTACAAAATTACACTGATTCTCGGTATAATAATTTTTATTTATACCTATATAAAATTTGAAAACAATCCAGACGATGTTATGCTTGGATTTGTCGTAGTAGCAAGCATAATGCTTTTTCGTTATTCTTATTGGGAAGTTGATACACAGTGGTATTGGAGAAATAAAGGTATAACACCTATTAGTAAAAAGGCGGTTTATCCTTTTTGGAGGTTGATTATAGATTTGGTAATAAATTTTTATATAATATTTATTTTAGAAATTATAATATTTTTTGTTTTAAAGTTAGGAAATGATAATGATTTTTTATATACAACAAAAATATTTGTGGGTATTTTTAGCGGTTTACTTTTGTTTATATTACCAATGATTAGATATGGCAAGCAAGATAAATATAGTTGGCGAGAAATAAGGAAAACAGTTTTCTTTATAGCAATTTCTGTTTTTTTGCTTTGCTTCTCTTCTCTTCTAGCAATACGTTAGGGGGGTCATTTTATGGGACGACGTGTGTAGCATGGATGTTTATTTGTTATTTGTGTTATAATATAAGTATAAATAAACAAAAATAAATATGTTAGGCAATCACATCACAGCCATTGGCAGCGCCGTGTATGACATTATGTTTTACGCTGACAATGTTTTGTTTTTGGATAATCGGCAGGACTTATTGAGGCAAAAATTAGTGGCCTTTGAATACGGCGCTAAAATTTATAGCGACAAAGTATATCTAGTCAATGGCGGTAGCGCAGCCAATGTAGCTGTGTCATTTGCCAATCTTGGTTTGAAGACGCAGATTGTCTGTCGTTTGGGTAATGATTTTTTGGGTAAGGATATTTTGGCTAATATTAGGACAAAAAAAGTTAGCACCAAACTGATTCAATTTGATCACAAGCACAAAACCGGCTTGTCTTTTGTGGTAAATGTGGGCCAAGACAATGAACATGTTATTTTTGCTTATCGAGGAGCCAATGATTGCCTTGATTTGAATCAAGATAAAGTAAATAAAATTAATACGCCTTATGCTTATCTGACTTCTTTGCCAAAAAATTATACCAAACAGCTAGACACTTTATTTCATCATGTTGCTAGAAAGAAAATAAAGCTAGCTTGGAATCCTGGGGCTCAGCAGTTGCAGTTGCCGACTAGCAAGCTAAAAGATTATTTATCAAAGACTCATGTTTTGGTTGTCAATCGCGATGAGGCCTTGGAAATATTGGCTAAACATAAAGTAAAAAATAATATTCGTGATTTGATCAAGAGCTTGCATAAATTTGGTCAGAAAATTACGGTAATTACTGATGGCCAAAAGGGTTCTTATGCTTTTGATGGTCAGGAATTACATTTTCGTCCAGTCAAAAAAGTAAAAGCCCTAAACACTACTGGGGCTGGGGATTCTTTTGGCGCGGGTTTTGTAGCTGGCTTGATAAAATATAGGGACATAAAAAAAGCCTTGGCTTTAGGTAGTTACAATAGCGCAGCTGTAGTATCAAAAATAGGCGCGCAGACCGGCTTGTTGTGTGCCAGTGATTTGAAAAAATATAAATTATGATTTAAGGCGTCATTGCGAGGAACGTAGTGACGAAGCAATCTACTAGCTTATAGATTGCCACGCCCTTCGACTACGCTCAGGGCTCGCAATGACAAATAAAAACATTTATGAAAACAGTAATAGCCGAAGTATCAGCGCGACACATACACTTGAGCCAAAAAGATTTGGAAAAATTATTTGGTAAGAATTTTAAATTAGCCAAATTTAAAGAACTGTCCCAGCCCAATGAGTTTGCGACCAAAGAAACACTAGTGGTCAAAGGAACGCGTGATTATTTTCCCAAAGTCAGGATTGTAGGCCCAGTGCGGCGCAAAACTCAAGTGGAACTCTCAATGACTGATTGTTATTTTTTGGGTATCAAGCCAGTTGTTCAGCTTTCTGGACAGGTACGCAAATCCAGTCAAGTCACTTTGCAGGGTCCGCACGGTCATGTAGTAGCTTCAGCCATTGTGGCTATGCGTCATTTGCATATTTCCAAAGAGCAGGCCAAAGCTTGGAAATACAAAAATGGTAAAAAAATAGCCATTATGATCAAGGGAGAGCGGTCAGCTATTTTGGACAATGTGATAGTCAGAGTCGGAAATTTCAAAGCTCATATTCATCTTGATACTGATGAAGCTAATGCCGTTGGTTTAGTTAATAAGCAAAAAGTATATATTTATGAAAAATGAGAAAAAAAATTTGCTCATTTTAAACAACGGCTCCAGTAGTTTGAAATTTGCTGTTTTTGAGTATGATAAAAAAGTTTTAGGAAAAATAATTTTGGAAGGATCATATTCTGCTTACAATGCCAAGTCAATTTTGGTTTATTATAAAAATAATAAAAAAAATCAAGTTAATTATTCGGAAAAATATAGTTTAAAAAGCGCTTGGCAAGCTATTCATGAAATGCTGGCTAAGCTGGATATTCAAGCTGTCGGCTTGCGAGTGGTTCATGGTGGAGATGAGTTTAAAAAAAGTTGTAAGCTTGATAAAAATATTTTACAGAAAATTAGTAAGTACAATCACTTAGCGCCACTACACAATGAACAAAGTTTGGAATTGGTAAAGATAGTGCAGGCCACCTGGCCTAAAGTAAAAATAATTGCCAGTTTTGACACAGCTTGGTTTGCAGGACTAGAGCCCGAGGCCTATTTGTATTCTTTACCAATCAAATATTACGAAAAGTTTGGCATTAGAAAATATGGCTTTCACGGGCTTAGTCATGAGATGGCTTGTCTGTGGGCTGCCAAAAAATTGAATATAAGTTTGTCTAAACTATCAGCCGTCACTATTCATTTGGGTTCTGGATCAAGCATTGCTTGGCTGGAAGCAGGCCGTGTCAAAGACACTACTATGGGTTTTTCACCCAATGAGGGCTTGACCATGGCCACCAGAAGCGGTGATTTGCCAGCAGCCGTGGCCTTGTATCTAGCCAAAGAACAGAAAATGCCTTTAGAGCAAATTGATAAGTTAATCAATCAAGAGTCAGGACTCTTGGGCTTGAGTGGTAGCGCTGATCTCAGAGAAGTGCTTTTGGCCGCGGGTTACAAAGTCAGTGGCTACAAATCTAGTTTCAAATATTCAAGCACTCAAAAAAAATTGGCCAAGCAAGCTTTGGCCGTCTATGTTTATGACATTAGGCGATACTTATCCTCATATTTGGGTCTGAGTAAGAAACCGCAAGCTATTGTGTTCACTGGAGTGGTGGGAACAAATAGCTCTGTCATACGCAGTTTGGTTTTGAAAAATTTAAATTTACCAAAGGGCTGTCGCGTTTTGATTGCCCCAGAAGGTGAAATGAAAAATATAGCAACAAAAACATGGCAATATTTACATCAGTAATTTTGCTGGCGCAAAATGCTAGTAGCACTGTCAACGAAAATTTACAAGTGACAGAAGGTCAATTGCAAAATGCCAATCAAGAGTTGGACTTGTTGAAGGAACAATACAATACCATGCTGACCACCAGTCCAGAAACATCATTTTTTAATTTTGGCAATATGTATTTTTGGTTTGTGTTGGTTGGCTTACTGCTCTTGGCTTTTGGTTTGCTTTTTTTATTAGCCGAGTTGCAGAATAAGGATAAAAAAGTAAAAAAAGAATCCGCCCAAGGCGGACCCGCCACGGGCGGGGATGAAGAAGAGTTAGCGGATGAAGATGAAAAAGAAAATAGTTCAGAGGAATATATCGCTGAAGAAGAATCCGAATTAGCCAAAGAAGCCGAGGAAGAGAAAATAGAAGATGAGCTAGTTGATGATGAAGAAAATGAAGATGAGGAAGATGAAAAGCCAGTTAAAAAAATGGATAAGCCCATTAAAATAAAAGTGGAGAAGATTAAGTAAATATTTTTTAAAAAAGACAAGGCCCCCAGAATCACGTTTTCCAGGGGCCCGTTGCAGCCGGGGTGCTTCGGCACAGTGTTTGGATCCAGTTGGACCCGACAACCTACGTCTTCCCCGCGGGAAACACCAAGCCGCTCAAGCCAGTGAGTGCAGCCCCCCAACAGAGCTGGATTGAACTACATATTCAGGCTTGAGAACCTCTTTGAGCTGCTGGGTTACAATGATCACCCATAAGACCACTTGGTGGCCAGCCAGATGTTCGTGAATACACCAGGCCTCGGGTGATGGATGTAGTATATTATCAGGTTTATTTATTTGTCAATATCGTCTATTTTTAAAATAATAATATTTCCCAAAATAATTAATTATTTTTAAAAAGAAAGCCGGCAGCCAACACTCGTTGGCTGCCAGCAAGGTAGACCACGGTCATTTCATCGTACTGTTCGCTATGTTATACATGTGATAACGAGCGACGTTTTTGATCTTGTCGAATTTCGTACACCTGTATGTAGCGAGCCACTCGTCGAAGCTGCGATCCATCGAACGCATGCGGTTGATGATGGCTGTTTTCAAGCTCGTGCCAGTAGTGGCACCATCGAAATCCACGGGTGCCATGGAATAGGCCTCCTCCAGCTGTTCAATGGTGAGGTCTTTGAGGCGCTCATTGTGTTCAGGACGATTGTCCCACGCAATGATCGTGGCCAGGACGACTCCCACCTTATCAACCAATTTCGAGAAGTCCATTATGCTTCCTCCTTCCAGAGAACAAACCAATGGGCTGAACTGCCCAATTTTTGGTTTTCGAATTAAAATAGCATATATAACCATTTTTGTCAAGGCAAAAATATTTAGCATTTCCCAAATTTATTAATTCTTGCTAAAATAGTCGGGTCAAAAACAGGCCTGATTATTTATTTTTATTAAAATGCCCAATATTTGGCAGATAAAAGAAAAAGCTCCCCAAGAATTTACAGAAAAGTTTCCAGAATTACCACCAATAGTGACTCAGATTTTGTTTTCTCGCAATTTGCACAGTCAAGAAGCTGTGGATGAATTTTTGTTGCCTGATTATAGCCAGGATATTCATGATCCATTTTTGTTCAAAGACATGGACAAGGCCTGCCAGCGTATTTATCAGGCCATTGAGCAAAAAGAATTAATTACTGTCTATGCTGACTATGATGCCGATGGAGTGAGTTCGGCGGTTATCTTGAATAGCGTGCTTACTGATTTGGGAGCCAAGGTAACGGTCTATTTACCGCACCGCGAAAAAGAGGGCTATGGTTTGAACAAAATAGCTGTTGAAGAAATTGCCAGCAACAACACAAAATTAATAATTACCTGTGACTGTGGAGTTAGTAATAATGAAGAAGTGGCTTTGGCCAACAGCAAAAATGTTGATGTGATTATCACTGATCATCATGCTTTTCAGGAAAAATTGCCAGAGGCCCACGCTATCATTCATCCGCAAGCACCAGGGGAAACCTATCCTTTCAAATTTCTATGCGGTGGCGGAGTATCTTTTAAATTGGCGCAGGCGCTACTTAAGCACATCAGCAATAAATTTGCGCTCAAAGACAGAGAGTCCAAAGAAAAATGGCTCTTGGATATGGTGGCTATCTCTACTGTGGCTGATATGGTGCCAATTATCGGAGAAAACAGGACCTTACTTAAGCACGGACTCATTGTCTTGCGGAAGACGCGGCGCGTCGGCTTGCAGATGATGTTCAAAATCGCAGGACTAGAACCAAAAGAAATCAATGCTACGAATATTGCTTTTGCCATAGCGCCGCGTATCAATACAGCTGGTCGCATGGATCATGCTAATCAAGCTTATTATCTGCTTATTGAGACCGATGAAGCCAAAGCCGCTAGTATGGCCGCCAAGCTAAATGACAATAACAGTGAACGCCAAAAAATTACCGAAAATATTTTTCGTGAAGCCAAAGCCCTAGACATCAATCAGGATGATAAGTTGTTGGTTTTTTACAAAGCAGATTGGTCAGCTGGTCTAGTCAGCTTGGCCGCCAACAAACTGCTTAGAGAGTATAATCGTCCTTGTTTGGTGGTTTGCGGGGAGGGTGAAAAAATTGTTGGCTCAGCCCGTAGCTTGGAGGGCTTCAATATTACTGAGGCCTTGACTAAGAATAAAGATTTGTTGTTGAGGTTTGGCGGACATCCACAGGCCGCTGGCTTTACCACAACTCAAGCAAATTATGAAACTTTAATAAAAAATCTAAAAAAATTAGCTGAAGATCAATTAAGTGAGTCACTTTTTCAAAGCAAATTGGAAATTGAAAAGAAAATTGATTTAGAACAAATAAATTGGGAGCTGGTTGATTGGTTGCAAAAATTTGAACCACACGGTCAAGGTAACCCTGAGCCATATTTTGTCAGTGAAAATGTCATGGTCAGCCAAGCGCGTAAAGTTGGCTCAGACGGCAAACATTTGAAATTAGAATTAGCGCAAAATAATAAAAAAATTGGTGGCATTGGTTTTGGTCTGGGAAATATTGATTTGGCAGTTGGCCATAATGTTGACATCGTCTATAATATAAATATCAACGAATGGAACGGCAATCGGGAAATACAATTGAAAATTAAAGATATTCGTGTAAAGTAAGCTATCGTCATTCTGGAGCGAACCGAGCTTAAGCTCGGGGAGCGATAGAATCCACAGTTAAAAATTAAATAAGTAATTAGTTCTCGACTTCGCTCGAACAAAAGCTTATTTCTTCGAGCAAGTAGTCTTTTTTCTTCGAGCGAGCGTAGCGAGTCGAGAAGTTTAATAAAATCGTCATTGCGAGGAGTGAAGCGACGAAGCAATCTACGCTGGTAGATTGCCACGTCGAGCTAAGCTCGACTCGCAATGACAACAAAAAATACCATGGATAAAAAAGCAAAATTATTTACTGATGGAGGTTCAAGAGGCAATCCTGGGCCAGCCGCTATTGGCGGGGTGCTTTATGTGGAAGAAAAAGAAATTGATCGTTTTGGCCTTACTATTGGCTCAACCACCAACAACCAAGCCGAATATCAGGCCTTGTTGCACGGCATTAATCTAGCTATCAAGCATAAAATTAAATTTTTGGATTGTTATCTGGACAGCGAGTTGGTAGTCAAACAACTTAATCAAGAGTATCGCGTCAAAGACAAAGAGCTAGCCAAAATTTTTGTAAAAGTTTGGAACTTACTAGCGCAGTTTGATCATATCAAATTTCATCATATTGTCAGAGAGAAAAATAAAATTGCTGATAGTATGGTCAATTTGGCTCTAGATAAAAGTTAGTTAAAAGTATCAAGTAAAAAGTAGAAAGTATTTAAAAAGTATAATTTTTAATTACTTTCTTTTTTTTGGTAAAGAAAAAAGCCCGTCGCGTGTGCGCAACGGGCTTCGGGCAGTTCTTGTGATAGACATGTTTAGGTCTGTTGTGGGCCTTTGACGAATTCATTTTCGCGGTGGGGCTTGTATTCCACTTCGAGCTGCTTGGGAGTCAAGTCAGTGAATCTCGTCGCGAACATCAAGCGCCGGGTTTTCTCGGCTTCGGTTTCGACGGCGCGCAAGATCCGTTCGATGCCTCCCTCCAAAGCTGTGCAGATCGCGCCGATGCCGGCAATTACCGCCAATGGTATCTCAACGCGGATGAGATTGGGGAAATGCAGTGCCAGCAAGGTGAAACTGCAGCAGGCCAGTATCTGAACCAAACAGAGCCAAAACATGATGACGCTCCTTTCAGAATACCTTGAGGGTGAGTCAAATTAGCATTCAGCTTTCCGACTGTCTTCGATCGTAGTATGGCCTCTTTTTATTGGGGTGAAAAAATGCTAAGGTGCAAATAATTTGAGAATATATCATAAATATCTAATTTTGTCAACGGCAAATAAAGTTTATTTTCCTTGATTTTATAAGCAAAAAATGTTATTTTATAGGTAATGTCGGACAAATATCATTGGCCAATTTTTGGTCATAAACAGGCCATTCAGTTTTTGCAAAATTCCATTGAGCAAGAGAAGCTAGCTCATGCTTATTTGTTTTATGGTTCAAAGGGTTTGGGCAAGAAAATGATTGCTAATTATTTTGCCAGTAGTATTTTCTGCACCAGTGTTGATAAAAAACCCTGCGGACAGTGTCAACCCTGTCGTCTAGTGGCCAAAAATTCCTATCTTGATCTTTATACTTTAGGCAAAGATGATCAAGAGCTGTCTGTGGAAAATGTTCGCGAGTTTATGCATAGTTTGCAGATGGCCAATATTTATAGCAACAAAAAAATCGCCATTATTTACAATGTGGAAAAAATAAATATTTTTGGCGCCAATGCCTTACTGAAGACCCTGGAGGAACCACCAGCTAATACACTTATTATTTTGTTAGCGGATAATATTAATTTGTTGCCAGCTACCGTGATTTCTCGTTGTCAACTCATCAAATTTCAGGCCTTGAAAAAAGAAGAAATGGAGGAGTGGATTTCCAAATTTGATTTTGATGAGAGTGAGCGTCAGACCATCATGAATTTATCTTTTGGCAAGCCCGGACTAGCCCTACAACTGATGCAGGAAAATTTGGATCCTTGGAAGAAAAATTGCAATTTTATTATCAAATTATTATCCAGCAATACTTTCAATATAATGCAGATTATTGAAAAATGGTTTGCTCTTTTGAAAAAAGAAAATCCTGAAGCTCGCGTTTCAGATCTTGGTCAAAACACTAAGGTGTACATAGATTATTTGGAAGTGATGATGCGAGATTTGCTGTGGATCAAGCTGGACAAGCCAATTGTCAATCAAGTTTTTCAAAGTGAGTTAAATAATATTTCCTCCAGTTATTCATCTGAGCAATTATTACAAAATTTAACTCGCCTGACGGATTATAAACAAAAATTAAATAACAATGTTAACCCGCAATTATTGTGGGAAAATATTTTTTTAAATTTAAAATAAACACATGAAAAACAAAAAAACTATTTTTAGAGCATTTAGTTTATTGATCTTGGCCTTCTTTGTCTCGGGCTGTACTATTTTTCCAACCACTTCTTCCAAGAAAGCGGCAACGCCAGCGGCTTACCAAGGTGGTGTTTTTAGGACGGCTGATTTTTCCGTGCAAGCCAACACTTTGAACTGGCAAAAAGTAGCTGATGTCTATGCCACTGGCGGAAAAGTAAGGACACTAGACACGGCCTCGATAGTATCCTATGCCTTGGACCCCAATGACAGTGCGGCCTTGTATATTGGTTCGCAAAATGAAGGTATCTATTATACTTACAATTACGGTCAGGCCTGGTTGCAGACCTTGGCGGACAAGGGCTCGGTCAATGCTATCGCAGTCAGTCCAGATCCAGCCGCCAACAAATGTACTATTTATGCCGCAGCCAATAATTATATTTATCTGAGCAAGGATTGCGGACGCACTTGGGGTGCTGTTTATTTTGAAGCGCGCACAAAAATAATAGTTACGGCTCTAGCTATTCGCAAAGACAATCCCAAAATAATTTATGCTGGCACTAGTGAAGGAAATTTTATCCGCAGTTTTGATGGCGGTGTCACTTGGGATTCAATTTATCGTTTCAATAATAACATTATCAACATCATTATTCAGAATCATGTTGATAGTAAAATAATTTATGTAGTGACCCAGTCCGCTGGTATTTGGCGCAGTCCTGATGGTGCGGAAAACCCGGCCAATTGGGTGGATTTGATGATCACACAGGTTGATCAGTCCGAAGTCAACGATGAGGGCAATTTTAAAGAATTTGGCAAGATTAGTGGATCAAAAAGTTATCTAGCTATTAGCGCTGACAAAAGCGTTGGCGATGGCTTGATTTATGTCAATACAGTTGGTATTTATCGTCTCAAATTTGGCGATATGTGGCGTCAGCTGAAATTGATTCCACCCAAGAAAAAAGAAACCATTACCGCTGTTGGAGTCAATCCAGACAATACCAACGAAGTACTGTACGCCAGCACCGGAGCATTTTATCGCACCTTTGACGCCGGAGTGAACTGGAACATCACACCATTGCCAAATAGTGGCAAGCCAGCTTGGGCAGTATTTTCTGATGACAGCAAATTTTTTTACTTAGCAAATTATTATTTACCAACAAAGAAATAAACTATATGCACCAATTTATTTTGGCCAACAAAAATCAGTTTGAAAAGACCATAGAGTTTTTGAAAACTGATATCAATACTTTACGCACCGGACGCATTTCCCCCAGTGTGGTGGAAAAAATAAAAGTCGAGGTCTATGGGACAGTTTCGGAGTTGTTGCAATTGGCTTCTATCACCAGTCCTGAGCCACAGACCATTGCCATCAAGCCCTGGGACAAAAGCATTTTGAAAGACATCGAACGCGCCATTCAAACCTCAGATCTTAGCATCAATCCGGTGGTGGATAGCGATTTGATTAGATTGAATTTTCCACCCCTATCTGAAGAGCGCCGTAAAGAGCTGGTCAAGGTTTTGCATAAAAAATTGGAAGAGGGACGCGTCATCTTGCGCGGTCAGCGAGAAAAAATCCGAGAAGAAGTAATGGCCATGGAAAAAAATAAAGACATACCAGAAGATGAAAAATTTGTGGCCCTAAAAGATCTAGATCTTTTAATTAAGGAGTACAATGACAAGATTAAAGAAATTGGTGACAAAAAAGAGCAAGAAATAATGACTATTTAATTTATGACCACAATTATCGTATTTATTTTAGTTTTGGGTTTGTTAGTTTTTGTCCACGAGTTGGGTCATTTTGTCAGTGCTAGAAAACTAGGAGTGGGTGTGGAGGAATTTGGTTTTGGCTATCCGCCAAGAATTTTTGGCGTGTTAGTCACCAAGAAAAAAATACTGCAAGCAATCGCCAAAACTGATGAAATAAGCATTGAACTACAAGATACTCAAATTGATGAATCAACTGAGTTGGTAAAAGAGACAATCACTGAAGTAATAAGAGAAGTTGATGAGCCAAAAACAATTAAGAAGTGGAAATGGTTTTGGGGTAACAAAATAAAACCAGAGGAATTAAAACAAGACGTTGATGATGCCATGGTCTATTCTTTGAACTTGTTGCCTTTGGGTGGTTTTGTAAAAATTATCGGAGAAAATGGCGGGCAAGATAGCAACCCCAAAAATTTTGCTAACCAGCCAGCTTGGAAAAGATCTACTGTTTTGTCAGCCGGAGTAATCATGAATTTTGTTTTTGCTTTTGTTTTATTGTCCATTGGTTTTTTACTTGGCTTGCCTCAGACCATTGACCAAAACACACCGCCAGACAAAATATCCAAGCAAAACGTGGTAATTGTGGAAATTTTTCCGCAGAGTCCAGCCGAGGAGCGGGGCCTGAAAACAAACGATATTATTGTGGCTATTGATGGCACTAAGGTCAAAAATACGGAGGAAGTTTTTAGTAAGCTAAAGGTCAATCAATCAGTGACTTTTACCATTGAAAGAAACAAACAACAGCAAGAAATAAAATTATCACCAAAATTAATGCCGGATCACAAGGATCCGATAATTGGCATTGCCATGGTTGATACCGGAATCATAAAATACGGTTTTTTTGGTAGCATTTGGCAGGGTTTGAGCGCCACTGCTGTTTTGTCTTATCGTGTTTTGGAGGCCCTATATTCTTTGCTTTTCAACTTAATTACCCAAGGCAAAGTGTCAGCTGATTTGTCTGGGCCAATTGGCGTGGCCGTGATTACTGGCCAAGTGGCGCAAATGGGCTTTATTTATCTATTACAGTTTGCGGCTATATTATCCATCAATTTAGGAATAATCAATATCCTTCCTTTTCCAGCCCTCGATGGTGGTCGTTTATTATTTATTCTTATTGAGAAAATTCGCCGCAAAAAAGTCAGTGAAAAAATAGAAGGCATTGTGCACAATAGCGGTTTTGCTTTGTTGATGCTTTTGATAGTAGTCATCACTTATCGCGACTTGATGCGCTATGGCGGTGGCTTTTTAGAAAAAATTAAAGGTTTATTTTAAGATGAATTTTTCCGTAAAAGATATTTTTGGTAATCACTTGTTGCTGTTTCGGCAATTGGGCTATCATCCCAGTCCACACAGCGATAGTTTTATTCGTCGCTTGGGTACTGGTCTTTACCCGCGTTATCATGCCTATGTTAGGTCAGAACCAGATCGACTGATTATTGATCTGCATCTTGATCAAAAAAAAGTTTCTTATGAAGGACAAAAAGCCCACAGCGGAGAATATGGAGGAGAACTATTGGTTCAAGAAAAATTAAGAATTCAACAATATATAGATAGTAAATAATATGAGACAATCAAAATTATTTGGTAAAACCAGAAAAGACATCAGTCAAGACGAAAAAAGCATCAACGCTGATTTGTTGACTAGAGCGGGATTTGTTGAAAAACAAATGGCCGGAGTTTATAATTATTTGCCCTTAGGTTTGAAAGTATTTAGAAAAATAGAGAATATAATTCGGGAAGAGATCAACGCTATTGGTGGCCAAGAAATATTGATGCCTGTTTTGCAAACCAAAGAGCTGTGGGAACAAACTGGTCGTTGGGCAGAAATGGAGCCAATCATGTACCAGTTCAAAGATCATCATGGCAGTGAAATTGGTTTGGGCACTACTCATGAGGAAGTGGTGACGGACATCGTCAAAAAAAATATTGCTTCTTATAAAGACCTGCCAATTTATTTGTATCAGATTCAAACTAAATTCCGCGATGAAAAAAGAGCCAAATCTGGCTTATTGCGCGGTCGCGAGTTTGGCATGAAAGATTTGTATAGTTTTCATACTAGTGAGGCGGACTTAGATGTTTATTATAAAAAAGCCCACGATGCTTATATTAAAATTTTTCAGCGCTTGGGCTTAGAATCTTTTTCTGTGGAAGCTTCCGGTGGAACTATTAGCAAAAAGTTTTCTCACGAATTTATGGTAATCAATAAAGCGGGGGAAGACCTGACTATTTTGTGCAGTAAATGTTTGTGGGCGCAGAATAAAGAAATTGCCACATTGCAAGCCGGTGATAAGTGCCCCAAGTGCGGTCAGAAATTAAAAGAAGAAAAAACAGTGGAGGCCGGAAATATTTTTAATTTAGGCACAGAATACTCCAATAAGCTGGGTTTGAAATTTACCGATCAAGATGGCCAGCAAAAAAATGTGGTCATGGGTTGCTATGGCATTGGTTTGAGTCGAGCTATGGGTACAATTGTTGAGGCTAATTATGATGAAAAGGGTATTATTTGGACCAAAAACACCACGCCCTATCAAGTGCATTTGCTAAGTTTTACAAAAAATGATAAGAAACAGAAAGAGATTGTTGAACTTTATGAGCAAATGAAGGCCGAAGGTTTGGATGTTTTATTTGATGATCGGGATATATCTTTTTCTAAAAAATTAATAGATGCTGATTTGATTGGTATTTGCTGGCAACTGATAGTTAGCGACAAACAAGACAAATACGAATTAATTGATAGAAAAAGTCATAAATCACAATTATTAGATAGAGAGACGGCGATTAAGACCATAAAAAAATTCTATAATGTTTAAGAAATTATTCAGAAAATTTTCCAAGGACATGGGCATTGACCTTGGCACCTCAAGCACCTTGGTTTACGTCAAAGACCAGGGCATTGTTATCAATGAGCCCAGTGTAGTGGCTATCAACAATCGCACGGAAAAAATAATTGCCGTTGGTGATGATGCCAAAACTATGTTGGGTAAGACCCCTCAGCACATTACTGTCACCAAACCAATGGTGGATGGCGTAATTTCTGATTTTGAAGTGACAGAAAAAATGATCAAATACTTTATTGAAAAAGTGCATCGTGAATCAATGACTTTTATGCCTCGACCGCGCGTAGTGATCGGTATCCCCCTAGACGTCACTGAAGTAGAAAGAAAGGCCGTGGAAGACGCTGTCTTGCGAGCTGGGGCTTCTGAGGTCTGGCTGATAGAAGAGCCAATAGCCGCGGCTATTGGCGCTGGGTTACCCATCCAAGAAGCCAGTGGCAGTATGGTGGTAGATCTAGGAGGTGGTACTACTGAAATTGCTGTGATTTCACTCTCGGGTATTGTATCTTGGAAATCGTTAAAAATTGCCGGCGACAAACTAGACGAAGCTATTATTCAATATGCTAGGGATAAATTTAATTTATTATTAGGACAGCGCACAGCCGAAAGAATAAAAATTCAAGTTGGCTCTGTTTTGCCCTTGAACCAAACTTTAGAAACAATCATGCGGGGGCGTGATTTGATCACTGGCTTGCCCAAAGAAGTCCATATTACCGATGCCAATGTCCGTGAAGCAATCATTAAACCAATTAAAATAATCATTGACAACATAAAAGCCACTATTGAAAATTCACCGCCAGAGTTGGTTTCTGATTTGTATGAAAAAGGTATGGTCTTGACTGGTGGCGGAGCTTTGATTCGTGGCTTGGATGAATTAATTTCCAAAGAAACAAAAATGCCAGTGTACATTACTGATGAGCCCCTGACCGCTGTAGTCAGAGGAGCTGGCAAAATATTAGATGATTTGGAGCACCTAAAAGAAATATTATTGCCGCCAACTAAGGACTTGAACTAGGGCTAATATGCTGAGGTTAAATTTAAAATTATTTGGCTTGTGCTTGGTGGCTATTTTTTTGCTGATACTACTTAAGAATAGCCAAATTTTTGATTTTGGCGTGTTTGTCAGAACACTTTTTGTGCCAAAAGATTCAGTCAATAGATTGTTGGCTCCGGGTGATGATCTGCAACAAGATTATCAAAAACTGTTGGTGGCCAATGCCAAATTGTTAGCTTTGAAATCTGAAAATGAACAATTGAGAAATTTATTAAGTTTTCGTGAGGAAAAAAAATATAATTTGGAGCTCGCCAATATTTTGAGTCGTGATCCAATTAATAAAAATTTACTACTGATTAATGCCGGATCAAATAGTGGTGTAAATTTTGGACAGGCCGTAGTTGTGAATAATGGCATTATGGTTGGTAAAATATCAGCCGTCAATTCTGATTCGGCTGTGGTCAGATTGGTGATTGACAATGGCAGTAAAATAGCGGTGCGAGTAGGGGACGAACAATCAGTGTCTGGGGTCTTAAGCGGCTCATTTGGCTTGGGTATGAGTTTGAGTTTTATACCCCAGTCCCAAGAGATCAAAAAAAATGATTTGATCTACACTTCCGATTTAGATCCTGATATACCAGCGGGGCTGGTTGTGGGACGCATTGGTGAAATCAAGGCTGAAGCTGAAGAGTTATTCAAGGTGTCCACAGTGGATCCAATAGTTGACTTGAACACCTTAACCGTTGTGGCAATAATAAAATAATATGAGATATGTTGCGGCGCTGATATTATTTTTAGTATCATTATATTTTCATTTGGTACTAAATTTTTACGGTAATGGTTGGCAGTATGTTCAACCATTTTTGATCAGCTTATTGTTGGTCTATTTCAATATCAAAGAAGAGTGGGTGGCTTATGTTTTTGCTCTAGTGGCTGGTGTTTTGCTAGACTCAATTTCAGCTTTGTTTGGCTTCCACGCTATTCTTTTTGTTTTTATTATTTTTATTTTAAAAAATTTACAGCTAACTACTTTTACTTCAAAAAATATACTAACAGTTTTGGCGCTCACTAGTTTTTCTTTTATTTTATATTGGTTGTTTGTATTTTTAGCGCACAGCGTATTTAATGTAGCGATCTATCACATTGATTCGCTTTATTTGGGGGCTATTTTAAAAGGTGCGCTTATTAATATTTTTATGGTTATATTTTGGCATGTCTGGCACTATAATTTTTGGATAAAAAAGCATGAAAAACAATCCTTTTAAAATACAAGAAGGAGAAGTCAAGGATGCTCGAGTCAAGGATTTTTTTGTTGACAAAAAAGCTGGTGATTATTTGAATTTTGAATTTGTGTCACGCGGTCAAAATTTGGGTAAATTTGCCAGTGATCAAAAAATAAAAAATGCTTTAATTATTTTTTTCGTTTTTGTTTGTCTCTTGCTTTTGCGAGCCACTTATTTACAAATATTGAGGGGCAGTTATTATCGGGGTATAGCCGAAGGCAACAGGATTAGGACAGAGGTTATCACGGCCAACCGTGGCTTGATTTATGATAGATTTGGTAATCTGCTGGTGCGCAATATTTCTTATTTTTTTCTTTATATAGACAAGGCGATTTGGGACAGCCATCAAAATCAGCAATTGGAAATTGGCAGTTTGGTGGAAAAAAGATTGTCTTTGAATCAAGAAGAGTTTCAAAAGCGCCTGACGAGCGCCGGTAAAAACAACAATATTTTAATTTATGAAAATGTGCCTTATGATCAGGCAGTGGCTTTGATGGTGGTCAGTGAAAAATATCCCGCTCTAAAAGTTTCCTATGAGCCGCGACGCCAGTATTTGTCAACTGGGCAATTTTCTCATATTTTAGGCTATTTGGGTGTAGTCAATGAGCAAGATTTAAAAAATAATCCTAATTACACTTTTCTTGATAGAATTGGTCGCACTGGTGTCGAGAGTATTTACGAAAAAGAATTAAAAGGAGTTGATGGCAAAAGACAAACTGAGGTTGATGCTTTGTTTAATGAAAAAAGTTTAGTTTCATATATTGAGCCAATTGCCGGTCATGATGTAGTTTTGACTATTGATGCCAAAGCCCAAAACAAATTGGCGGAGATAATGGAGCAAAATGCTAAGCGGACCGGAAAAAATAAAATGGCGGCCGTTGTTTTGGATCCTAGTGATGGTGGTGTCATTGCCATGAATAGCTTACCGCTCTATGACAACAATATATTTACCACGATTTTAAATAATGATGCCTATTCCAAGATAACTCAGGATTCTAATCTGCCCTTGCTCAATAGGGCTGTCAGTGGAGAATATCCACTTGGTTCGGTATTTAAGCTAGTGATGGGTTCAGCTGGCTTACAGGAGAAGATAATTGACGATAAGTTCACTGTCCTAAGCACCGGAGGCATAAATGTTGGTGGCAGTTTTTTCCCTGACTGGAGACCGAGTGGTCATGGTCAGACAAATATATATTGGGCCATTGCTGATTCAGTTAATACTTTTTTTTATTCAGTAGGCGGAGGAAATAATCAATGGATCAACGAAGGTTTGGGCGTGGATCGTATTATTAATTATGCCAAAAAATTTGGACTAGGTGTAAAAACTGGTGTTGATTTGCCAGCGGAAGCCAATGGTTTTTTGCCCAGCAAAGAGTGGAAGGAGGCGACTACCAAGGAAAGGTGGTATTTGGGTGATACTTATAATCTATCAATTGGTCAGGGTTACCTATTGACCACACCTATACAGGCCGCTTCTTTGGTGTCATATTTTGCCAATCACGGAAAAATATTTGTGCCGCACATTATTAAGGAGGTAAAAAACGGCGAAGTAGCTGTCAATTATGAGCCAAAAATTGCTTTGACTAATGTGGTGGATTCTGCTAATTTAGAGATAATTCGTAAAGCTTTACGTGAAACCGTGCTTCACGGCACTGCTCAGAGCTTGCAGTCAGTGCCAGTTGCAGTAGCGGGTAAAACGGGCACAGCTCAGTTTAACCGCAACAAAACTCCCCATTCTTGGTTTGTAGCTTTTGCGCCATATGACCAACCAAAAGTTGCTGTGTCAATAATTGTCGAAGAGGGTGGTGATACAGGATTGGCAGTCACTGTGGCTAGGCAATTCATGGAGTGGTATTTTTCGCAATAATTTGTTAAGATGAGAGTAATAATCAATATATAATAAAATATGGAAGAAAAAGAGGAAAAAAAAGTTTTCACACAAGAAGGTTTAAATAATTTAATTCGTGAGTTAGATGAATTGAAGAATTTTAAGCGTAAAGAAGTGGCTGACCGCATCAAGTCAGCCAAGGAATTTGGTGATCTCTCAGAAAATGCTGAATACCAAGAAGCCAAAGAGCAACAGGGTTTTATTGAAGGTCGCATTATGCAATTGGAGGCCTTGATCAAAACAGCGGTAGTGGCCGAGACCAGCGGACACGGACAGTTGATTGGCATTGGTTCGCATGTTGAGGTAGAGAAAAATAATCAAAAAATGAGTTTTACCATTGTTGGCAGTACCGAGGCCGATCCAGTGAACAAAAAAATTTCACACGAATCACCCATGGGACAAGCTTTGCTTGGTCACAAAGTCGGTGATGAAGTTGAGGTCAAACTGCCGAATGGTTTGGCACAGTATAAAATAGTTGCTATTAAATGATTTTTGTAAAAAAAATTGGAATAGACCTAGGCACGACCTATACTTTGGTTTATGTGCCAAAAAGAGGCATTGTGATCAATGAGCCCAGTGTGGTTGCTATTTCAGTTTTTGATAAAAAAGTTTTAGCCGTAGGCGATGAAGCCAGAGAAATGATTGGTCGCACGCCTGATTCTATAATTGCCACGCGTCCCTTAAAAAATGGCGTAATAGCTGACTACAAAACTACCGAGAGCATGTTGCGTTATTTTATCAATAAAGCCGTGGGTGGCATAAAAATATTTCGGCCAGAAGTAATGATTGCTGTGCCGGCTGGTATCACTTCTACTGAGCGCCGAGCCGTGATCGATGCCACGCTAGCTGCTGGAGCCAAAGCAGCTTTTATTATCAAAGAGCCGATTGCGGCCGCCATCGGCGCGGATATCCCTATTGGCTCAGCTTCCGGACACATGATAGTGGATATGGGTGGCGGTACTAGTGAAATTGCCGTTATATCTTTGGGTGGTATTGTGGCCAATACTTCAGTACGAATCGGTGGCAATAAATATGACGCCGCTATCGGCGAATATGTAAAAAAGAAATATAATTTGGCCATTGGTGAAAGATCGGCCGAAGAAGTAAAAATTAAAATTGGTTCAGCGCAATATTTGCCTAAAGGCGAGAAGTTATATATGGATGTCAAAGGACGTGATATGCTGACTGGTTTGCCACGGACTATCATGGTCAGCTCCGATGATGTGACAGAGGCCCTACAAAACGAATTGCAGGGCTTGATAACGGCTGTGAAATCCGTGCTTTATCAGACACCTCCAGAGCTATCAGCTGATATTATGGACAAAGGCATGGTCTTGTCTGGTGGCACAGCCCTGCTTCGAAATATGGATAAGTTATTGTCGCAAGCCACTGGTGTGCCAGCCTATGTGGCTGAGGATTCATTATTGTGTGTGGCTCGTGGTACTGGTATTGCTCTAGAGAATTTAGAATCATACAAAAGAAGTATTTTATCGGCCAAATAATATGATTATTGGTTTAGAAGCAACTCGCGCCAATCACCGGCACAAAACTGGAACCGAGTGGTATGCTTGGCACATTATTCAGGAATTCAAAAAATTAAATACTCCCCACAAGTTTGTTTTGTATTATAATCAAGAATTAGAGTCGGCGCTTATCGAAAGCGCTGATAATTTTATTTTTAGACGCCTAAAATGGCCCTTCAAAAAATTGTGGACTAATCTGCGTTTGGGCTTAGAGCTAGTAATCAAGCCAGTAGATATTTTTTTTGCTACTAATGCTGTGCCATTTTTTCATCGCGGTCGTATGGCCTACACTGTGCATGATTTAGGATTCATGCGTAATCCCAAACTTTATCACCCCTTGGCCTTGCAGTATCATCGACTGGCACACTATTTTGGAGTGCATCAAGCTCAGAAAATTTTGGTGCCATCAGAAGCTACCAAAAAAGATTTGCTTTATTATTTTCCCCAGGCCAAAGATAAAGTAAAGGTGGTTTACTTGGGTTATGATGATCGTGAATTCAAAATCGCGACCGTGCAAGAAAAAGAGGAGATCAAGCAAAAGTTTGATTTGCCAGAGCATTATATTTTG
The DNA here is from genome assembly GCA_964540095.1 of uncultured Gammaproteobacteria bacterium. GTDB lineage: Bacteria > Patescibacteriota > Patescibacteriia > UBA1558 > GWA2-36-10 > CALMZN01. The sequence goes on from CAZILH010000004.1 coordinate 25,283, forward strand.
TATATTGGGCGTTTAGAAACCAAAAAAAATATTCAGAATCTTTTGCGCGCCTATAAACTCAGTAATAAAAAACTGCATTTGGTTTTGGCAGGTTCTGCCGGCCGACACGGTATTCAGGAAATAAATGAGCTCTTGTCTGATTCGGAGCTTAAGTCCAGTGTTTCAGTTTTGGGTTATGTCAGTCAAAAGGACTACGTGCGTTTGATGGGCGGGGCCAGCGCTTTTGTTTTTCCTTCCAAGTTTGAAGGTTTTGGTATTCCACTTTTGGAGGCCATGGCTTGCGGTGTACCGATTATCTGCTCGGATTTACCAGTCTTGCATGAGGTAGCAGGCGAGTGCGCTATTTATTTTGATCCCAACAATATTAATGACATAGCCAAAGCCATTAATCGCCTGGCAGAGGATTCTATACTGCAAGGACAGCTCATAAACACTGGTCTGGCTCGTGTCAAAAAATTCTCTTGGACAAAATGTGCTCGGGAGTCATTGGATTTTATTGTTGATCGAAATTAAGCAATAGAAGAGTACACTCTCTGTTAGGCGAAATAAAATTTTTTTTCATGAATATAAAAATTCTAGAACTAATATCTGGCGCCCAGCAAGCTACTGGCCTAACTGTTATCATCGATGTATTTCGCGCCTTTTCTACCGCATGTTACGTTTTTAACAATGGGGCAAAACGAATTATCCCGGTTGGAAATATCGATAGTGCCTACGACATAAAGCGAAATAATCCAAACTATGTGCTGATTGGCGAAAGAAAAGGAATTAAACCTCCAAATTTTGATCATGGTAATTCCCCCACACAGATTGAACACGTAGCTTTCACCAATATGATCGTTGTCCAAACAACCTCGGCGGGTACTCAAGGAATTGATCAAGCAAAAAACGCTAGTGAAATCATTACGGGTAGCTTTCTAAATGCCGGGGCGATTGTTAGATACATTGTTTCCCAAAATCCCAAAACTGTTTCGTTGGTAGCTATGGGCAGCGCCGGTATTCACATAGCAGATGAAGATACCCTATGTGCGAAATACATCAAAAATGAGCTAGAAGGAAAAGTAAATAATTTTAAACATATAGTTAATCATCTCAGGGGTTACAAAAGTGCGCAAAAATTCTTCGATGATACTAAAGACTGGGCGCCGACCAGGGACTTCGACTTATGCATGGCTATTAATAAGTTCAATTTTGTTTTAAAAATACAAAAAGATATAAAATATCCTTACTTAAAAAAAATAGACGTTTAAATAAAAGAAACAGAAAACCCACCGCGGCAGATTTTCTGCTGGTGGGCTTTGATCAAATTCCACCGGTCAAGGCCAGAGCGAAGTCCAAAAGCTCCTGTCGGTTCATGTCGTTGATGCCTTTGCTGGGTTTGCGATAGCCCTGATAGATAGAAATCCCGCTAGTATGATCCCAGAGGAGTTGGCGAAGTTTCTCGTCGGAATAGCCAGCAAGAATCTTCTTGTTGTGAGCTATGCGATCGCGTTCGCTCGTCTTAGGCTTTGCCATGTCTGAATCCTCCTGTGTTATGAACCATGTCTCGGATCTTTCAAAATCCTTAAACAATAATATAAATTAACTTATTGTCTAGATTTTGTCAATGAAAATTTCCATTGACAAATAGTTAATTTTATTGTATTATATTGTGGTCTAAATAACCCAGATGATCGCCCAGCCGCTCCCGAGCGGCTGGGAGGAAAGTCCGAACACCATTGGCCTCGCTTGCGGGGCGGGTAGTTGATAACGTCAACTGGCTTGAAAGGCGACTTTCAGGTCAAGACAAGTACAACAGAAAATATTTCTTTATTCATAGCTTCGGCCGTGGATGATAAGAGTGAAATTGTCAGATAATGAGCTGACACGTTACTTTGGTGACAAAGTAAAAGAGGTAAACTCTACTCGGTGAAAGGTTAAATAGGCCCTGAGAGAAATCAAGGGGCGGGTAAACCGCTTGAGCCCATGAGCAATCATGGGCCTAGATAGATGATCATCCTCGACAGAATTCGGCTTACAGGGTTATTTAGACATTTTACTATTTATCTTAATCTTGTTATTATAAAGTCAGGCAAAAATGTATGAAAAAAGCTGATTTTATAATAAATATTGCGTTAGTACCGATTGATTATGTCACCATTGTTTTGGCGGCAATTTCGGCTTACTATCTTCGTTTTTCCGCGGGCATTATCCAGATTCGGCCAGCCACTTTTGAATTAGCTTTTTTAGATTATTTTCACATAATTTTGCAAATCGCTCTGCTGGCGATTTTTGTTTTTGCTTGGTCTGGTTTTTATACCATGCGTCCCAAAAAAATTGTCAGTGAATTACCGCGGATAATCTCCGGAGTTTCTACTACGGTGATTTTTTTGATTTTAGCTATTTTCTTTCAGCGAGAATTATTTTCTTCCAGATTTATTATTATTTCGGCTTGGGTTTTGGCTATTGTGTATTTATTACTGGTCCGCATTGTAGTCATATTAGTCAAAAATTATTTTTTGAAGCTGGGGCACGGATTGTCCCCAGTCATTATTGTTGGTCGCGCGGCTGATACTGACTTGATCGTTGACGCTTACCACAAAAATAAAACATTGGGTTACAAAATTGTCGGCCAATATGACAATCTAGCTCAATTAAAAAATGCTGGTGATCCCAAAACCATTATCAAAGATCAGCAAGTAGAGTACATCATGCAGACCGATTCTTCCATGGACAAAGATGAAGCTCTTGATCTGCTGACTTTCTGTCAAGAAAATCATATCAACTTAAAATATATTGCTAATTTATTCCAAGCACAGAGTTTGAACCTAGAGCTCAATAGTATTTTTGGCTTGCCGTTGATTGAGATAAAAGGCACACCCTTAGACGGTTGGCGGAGAGTGTACAAAAGAATTTTTGATTTATTTTTAGCCGGCTTGTTTGTTGTGGTCTTGTCGCCATTTTTGATTATAATCGCTCTAGCTGTGGCTTTTTCTTCTTCTGGTCCGATCATTGTGCGTCTCAAGAGAGTGGGACAAAAAGGAAAAGTTTTTGAGATGTATAAGTTCAGATCCATGGTCAAGGATGCTCATCTTCTTAAGGATGAAATCAAGACCCTTAATGAGCGAGTGGATGGTCCTTTGTTTAAGATGAAAAATGACCCGCGAGTGACTAAACTTGGTAAATTTTTGCGTCGCACCAGCTTGGATGAATTGCCTCAGCTTTATAACGTGCTCAAAGGCCAAATGAGCTTGGTTGGTCCACGTCCTCATGAGCCAGAGGAGGTTTCCCAATATCAAAGAGGATATCGCAAATTGCTGACCATTAAGCCGGGCATTACTGGCATGGCGCAGGTCTCTGGTCGCTCTAATTTGTTGTTTAGCGATGAGGCCAAGCTAGATATATTTTATATTGAAAATTGGTCAATATTATTGGATTTGATAATTTTATTAAAAACACCCAAAGCTCTTTTCAAAAAAGATGAGGCCTGTTAATAAAATTAATCTAAAAATATCTCTAGCCCACGATCATTTGTTTCAAGTAGGTGGTGCTGAGCGCGTGCTGGCTGTCTTGGCGTCTATGTACCCAGCGGCGCCAATTTATACTTTGGTTAACATAAAAAAAATTACCCAAAAGTTATTGCCACAGAATAGAATACTGACATCGTCTTTACAGAAAATGCCAGATATTAAAAATTTTTTTAAGTATTGCCTGCCCTTGATGCCAAAAGTTTGGGAAAAGACGGAAATCGCCGACGCAGATTATTTGATTAGTTCCTGTTCTGGCTTGGTCAAAGGTATCAATTTAGCCAAAGGGGTCAAGCATATTTGCTATTGTTATGCTACCACTAGATATTTATGGGATGATAAAGAAGAATATTTAGACAATTTGCCAGAAGGACGATTACTCAAAATATTGTGGCCGGAATTGTTGGATAATTTAAAAAAATGGGATTATGCCAAAGCCCAAAAAGTTGATCACTTTTTGACTATTTCGCAATATGTTGCCGACCGGATAAAAAAACATTATCAGCGTGAAGCGACAATCATCTATCCGCCGGTTAGAACAAAAGATTTTCAAATAAGTTCTGAGGTGGGGGATTATTATTTGATAGTTAGTCGCTTGCGACCATATAAAAAAGTTGATTTAGCAATTCGGGCTTTCAATAATTTGAAATTGCCTTTGAAAATAATTGGTTCTGGTTCAGAATTGCGGAAATTAAAAAAAATGGCCAATAGCAATATAGAGTTTTTAGGCGAGTTGTCCGATGAGCAAAGAAATCATTATTTATCGCACTGTCGAGCCTTTATTTATCCTCAGGTTGAGGATTTTGGTATTAGCGCCGTAGAAGCTATGGCTTCTGGACGGCCAGTGGTAGCCCTAAAAGCCGGTGGGGCAGTAGAAACTGTTAAAGAAGGGGTTTCGGGTGTATTTTTTGATGAACAGACCTGGGAGTCCTTGGCGCACTGTGTTTTGAGATTCAATGAGCATGATTTTGATCCAGAGATGGTTCGCGCTCATGCTTTGCAGTTTGATGAAGAGATTTTTATTTCTCGTTTGCAGGAATATATAAATAAATTATGAAAATAGCAGTTGATATCAGATCACTGGGCTCACAAAACCTGACTGGTGTCGGCTACTATCTTTATAATTCACTTAATAATTTGTTTAAGATAGACGAATCAATATCCTGGCAGTTGATAAATTCTGGTCTAAAAAAAACAAATCCAGATTTTGCGCTTGACGAAAGAGTACAGTTAGCGCATCTAAAATTACCGAATAAATTAATTAATATGGCCAGTATTCTTGGCCTTGGTCCGTCAATCACTGATATAATTGACGATGATGTTGATCTGCTGTGGTTGCCAAATATAAATTTTTTTAAGCCCAAAAAAAACTTGCCTTTTGTACTTACCGTGCATGACCTTTCTTTTTTACATAGCCATTCTTTTTATTCACTAAAAATGAAAATTTGGCACAGATTGATTAATATAAAAAAATTAATAGATCAAGCTAGAGCTGTAATTGTTGTTTCCGAAAATACCAAGCGAGATATTGTCAGGTTTTTTTCCACGGATGAAGACAAAATTTTTGTTGTTTATCCCGGAGTAGATTATCAAAAAATAGGCAGTACAGAAGCAAAAGATATTACCAAGCATCTGAATTTGCCGGCCAAGTATTTTCTGCACGTTGGCACTCTAGAGCCCAGAAAAAATATTTCCGGCCTAATCAAGGCCTTCGATCGTTTGCACGCGGAGTATCCTGATTATAAATTGGTTTTGGTTGGTGGCTGTGGCTGGATGTATTCCAAATTATTGCGTGATATAAAAAAGCGTGATTATATAAAATATTTGGGCTACCAAAAGGCGCCAGTCAAAGACGCGATCTATAAGTTAAGCTACGCCTTTGTTTGGTCGTCATTTTATGAGGGCTTTGGCTTCCCGCCCTTGGAGGCCCTAGCCCACAAAAAACCAGTAATTTCCAGTTTCAAGACCTCCTTGCCGGAAATTTTAGGCAATCACGCTATTTATGCGGATCCTTACAATGTTTCGGATATGTACAGGGCTATGAAAATATTGATTGAAGATCAACAGCTATATTTGTCCTTGATTACTGATAGTTTTGATTTGCCAGAGTGGCCAAATCAAAGTAGCGAAATTTTAAATATATTTAACAAAATTGTTAAACAAAAATGAAAATTATTTTAGATTTTAGAATTTTTGGGCCAGAGTGCGGTGGTTTGGGGCGCTACAATGAAAAATTGTTAGAAAATTTAGTAAAAATTGATCGGGAAAACGAGTACATAATTTTAAGGCGTGATTTTTCATCAAAACTAGATTTACCCAAAAATTTTAGAATTAAGATTGTCAATATAAAGTGGTACAGTTTGAGTGAACAACTTTTATTGCCACTGCTTATTTATAGTTTGAAGCCGGACTTAGTACACTTTCCGCATTTTAATGTCCCAGTACTGTATCGTGGTAAATATGTCATTACCATACACGACCTTATTGTGTCGCACTTTCCTAGCATAAAAGCTAGCACTTTAGGACGCTTTGCTTTCTATATTAAACGCTGGGCTTATAATCTGACAATAAAAAATGCCATCCACCAAGCGGGCAAAATAATTGCCGTGTCAAAATTTACCAAGCAAGACATTGTGGGATATTTTAAATTATCACATAAGCAGGCCGAGAAAATAAAAGTTATTTATGAGGGAGTTTCTTTTCAGGACTTTTTCAAAGGTGCGGATCAGAATTTAGAAATTAAATTGCCGGACAATTTTTTTCTGTATGTTGGTGTGGCTTATCCGCACAAGAACTTAGAATTTTTGGTTGATGCTTTTGCTGAGTATCTCAAGTATTATCCGGATTATTTTCTAATTTTAGTGGGCAAGCGAAATTATTTTTATGCTCGGCTAGAGCAATATATCAAACAAAATTATAAAAATATTGCCGACAAGATTATTTATAAGGGTTTTGTGCCAGACCTAGAGTTGTCCGCATATTACAAACAAGCTAGCGCTTTTATTTTTCCTTCTTTATATGAAGGATTTGGCTTGCCACCTTTAGAATCCATGCAACACGGCACAGTCGTTGTTTCCAGCCGTTCCAGTTGCTTGCCAGAGGTTTTGGGTGAGGCAGCTTTATACTTTGACCCGACCAACAAGCAAGACCTAGTGAACAAACTAGAAATTATTGTCAAAAATCAAACGCTCAAAGACAAATTAGTATTGAAAGGTAGTGAGTTGGTGAAAAAATATACTTGGGAAAAGATGGCTAGCGAGGTCAAAGAAATTTATGATCAAAAATAATCAGCTTATTAGCAAAATAAAAAATTACTTGCCTTATATATTTTTGGCGTTTTTTATTATCATTGGTTTTTATTTGAGATTGCATAATGTCCTAAATTACAATACTTATTGGGCAGATGATGGTGGCGGTCACATCAAATACATGGAAACAATTTATTACCAGCATCGACTGCCTTTTTTTGCAGAAACATACTTGGCTTGGCACGAGCCCCTTTATTATGTTTTGCTTTATCCTTGGTTGAAAATAAACGCGCTTTTTGGCGCTATTAGCCTGTCTTGGGCTGCTTCTTTGAATATTATAATATATGGCTTTTTTCTGTTGTTAGTTTGGAAATTAAGCCGTTTATTTTTCCAAAGCCCTTTGGTCAGCGCCATTAGCGTATCTTTATTTTCCGTTATTTTTGTGGGAGTAAAATTAAGCGCCTACATAAACAACGAACTTTTGGCACAAACCTATATTTTGTTATTAATTTATTTGTTTATAAAGGATGATTTATTGGCCAAGCAAAAAACAAAAAAAATTATTTTATGGTCTGTTTTGTTGTCTGTGGGCTTGTGGATAAAATTAACAGTTTTGGTAGTTTTGTTATCAGCTCTTACATTTTTTATTTTTCATTTATTTAAAAGAAAATATTTATGGAAATATATTTTGATTATAATAATAATTCCTCTGACACTCAATGTTCCGTGGTTGATCTACAAAAAAAATAATTTTGGGTCTTACTTTACGATAAATATTTATGATACCAAACCCAGGCAAAGCATCGTAAGCAGTGATGCTTGGTCTTATATTTTTAGAATAAATAAAAATGTTTTCTTAAATTATCCATATTGGTATAAATTACCGCATTCTTATTTTTCTATATTATTGAGTGATTCATTCGGTGATTATTATAATCTGTTTAATGATTATGTGAAAATGGAGGAGTTGCCGAAAAACAGTAAAATATTAGTTGGCAATGGTCGCTACACCACGCCTGAATATTGGCAGTCCCTGCTGAGCACCAACCGATTGGCTCTGATATTTTTTGCTAGCTGGTGTTTTGGGTTTTTAGCATATTTATATTTATGGTTTAGAAAAAAAATTGACCGAAATAATTATCAATTATTTTGGCTGATTGCCTTGCTTGGTGGTTGGGCGGCTTTGCTGTATCAGAATTTGAGATTGCCATATTTGGAAGCCGGAGTTTTGAAAGCGCATTTTATTTATTACACTTATCCACTGTTTACTATTCCGGCCTATTTGGCTATCCAAAAAATTATAAAAAATAAATTAATTCTTTACACAATATTATTTTTGCCATTATTTCTTTATCTATACTACGCTTGGCGAATATTATCAGTTTAAAAAATTTACTTAATAATGACAGCCAAAAAAAAATTGTTAGGGGGTTTGCTTGGAGCCATTTTACTTGGCTTAGTTGCTTTTTTTGTAATTTATGGCCATCTTTTAAATTTTACTTATGACGCTTGGTTATTGAGCGCTGGGCCTGACCAAGTTCAACATTATGTGGGCTGGCTGATGTATCGTCAAGCGACTTGGTCTTGGCCTCTGGGCCTAGTTAGTAATTATGCTTATCCCGGAGGAGTGGCCATTAGTTACACTGATTCTATTCCCTTGTTAGCTATATTTTTCAAGTTATTTTCCAGTTTTTTACCTAATGTTTTTCAATACACTGGCCTGTGGATAATGCTTTGTTTTGTTTTGCAGGCAATTTTTGCTTATTTATTATTAAACAAGTTTTTTAATAATTTTATTTTATCATTTTTTGGCAGTGTATTTTTTATTCTTAGTCCCATTATGCTCTTTAGGATGGGTGGACACTTTGCCTTGGCTGGACACTGGCTGATTTTGGCTGCCCTGTGGCTCATATTTGCCAATGATAAATTGGCTTGGAAAGCTTGGTTGGCTTTGCTCGGCTTGTCACTCTTGGTTCACCCTTATTTGTTGTTTATGATCTTTTTCCTGCTTTTATATAAAATAATTGATTTATTTTTAATAAAGAAAACGCTTAGTTTAAAAAAATTATTATTATTTTTGCTCAGTGCTTTAATTTGGACTTTTTTATTAGCCTATGTTTTTGGATTGTTCACGGCTAGTCAAGAGGCCGCTCCTGGTTATGGAGATTTTTCCATGAACCTCAATGCTTTGATTAATCCTTTGGGCTGGTCCAGCATATTATCCGATCGATCGCTTATTCGTTATCAGGCCGAAGGGTTTAATTATCTTGGCCTGGGTTTGCTTGGCTTATTTTGTTTGGCAATCATCAAATTTGTTATAGAAAAAAATAAACTTTATTTATTAAAAAAATATTATTTATTGATATTATTTTGTTTGGTCTTGATAGCCCTGTCGCTCAGTAACGTAGTAGCTTGGGATGATCATATTTTATTTACAGTTAATTGGCCAAAAATTTTTTTGGATAATTTTTTTGGGCTATTTAGATCATCAGGGAGATTTTTTTGGCCAGTTTATTACTTGTTGGCCTTGGTCGCTATATTGTCAGTCAAAAGCTGGAAATTTAACAAAGCAGTAATTATATTAATTTTAGCTTTGGCCTTACAAATTTATGATCTGACCCCTAAAATAGTAGCCAGACACGAGGAATATCAAAATAAAGTTTTTGAGCCACCTGAAAACTCCGAAGTTTTTCAGGTAGTGTCGCCATACAAACACCTAGTTTTTTTGCCAGTCATTACTCACAAATATTTTGCTTTTTTTGCACAGGAAGCGGCCAAAAATAATTTGACTATCAATGATGGTTATTTTGCGCGACCACCAAAAAATTTGGAAAACAACAAAAAACAGGAAATTGAGCGAGTTAAAGAAGGTCTGGTTGATTATCAAATAATTTATATTTTTTCCAGAGACCTAGATGTGTTAATGAAGAATTTAGATTTAACTAAACATTTAGTTATTAATTTTGATAATAATATTATTCTCTTTCCTTACTATAAGCAGTAGTTGATTTTGATTTTTTCGTTAATTTTGTTATAATATACAGCATGACGTCGGAACACAACCGACCACCAATCAATGATGTTGATAAAATTAAGCAGGAAATTTTGTCCGAGCTTGATACTTTTTTGTTAGAGGCCAACAATACTAATCCAGAATCAGTTTCGGCTGTTGAAAAAGCACGTATTTTGGCTCTAAAAGAACTGGATCGTCTTATCAAGCAGGATTTGAGTTATGGTGAAATACTGCACAGGTTAAAATCGCGTCAAGAAATTAAGCCCACTAACAACACAGAAATATCACCGGGTGATTTTTATTCATCTATACACGTGGTTGATTTACGGCCTGAATTTGAGTCAAAAAAACTCAAAAAAAATGGTGCTTTAGTCAAATTTTTCAGTAAAAGCAAAAAACAAGAGCCAATCATAGATACTAATGAAGCAACAGCTGAAGTAGAAATAGAGGAGGTAGTTCCAGTAGCTCCAGCGCCGATAAGCGAGGATCATCGCGCAGAGGAAATTGTTGAAACAGAAAATGCCAATAAATTAGCTGATCAAAATTCAGTCGAGACAGCCAACAGTGAGGCGACAGAGGACTTAAATGAAGTAGAACCAAGTCAGCCAACAAATTTCCGACTAGTTTTCAAAAAATCAATTTTAATTGCTCTTACTACACTAGTAATATTGTTGCCAGTCCAAGTGTTTGTATTTGTTGGTAAATGGCAACAAGATAAAAATAAATTGCTTAATTACGGTCAAAACGGTTGGTTGGCATTTAAGTCGGGAATTATCAAGGCCTCTTCCAATAATTATCAAGAGGCGGATATTGATTTTAGCCAAGCTTTGAATGATTTTGATGATGCTCAAAATATTTTGAGCAAATACGACCAACAATTATTTAATATTGGAGATAAATTACCACTGATTGGCAATGCTTTGAAAAGTGGGGAAAATGTTTTGGCTATTAGTTCTAGCTTGTCAGAGGCGGCTAAGATTATTAATCAGAAAAGAGAACAGTCCACAAATCTTACGGATTATATTATTATTCTCAATCAGCAGTTGGACGAGCTTTTGCCTTTGCTGGAAGATACTAATCAGAGATTGGATAAGGTTGTTGGTCTGCCTGAAAATATTCAAGCGGAGCTGGATAATTTGAAAAAAGAATTGCCACCAGTTATTAGTAATTTAAAAAATTTGAAAGTTATTACTACTACACTGGAGAGTTTGTTGGGTAGCGAAAAAGAACAACGCTACTTGTTGCTTTTCCAAAACAACAACGAAATAAGAGCCACGGGTGGTTTTATTGGTAGCTACGCTTTGCTAGATGTGAATAAGGGCAAAATTGTTCAGCTGGAAATTCCTCAGGGCGGTACTTATGATTTGACGGCTGGTCAAAAGAAAAAATGGCGTTCGCCACAGGCCTTGACTGTCGTGAATACCACTTTTAACATTTGGGATGCCAACTGGTGGCCAGATTTTCCGACTTCAGCCAAAAAAATAAGCCAGTTTTTTTCGGAGAGTGGTGGCTCTTCAGTCGATGGAGTGATAGCTATCAATGCCACGGTTTTGCAAAAATTATTGGTCATTACTGGTCCGCTTGATTTTCCAGAATACAACACCCAAATCAACGCTGATAATGTCATTGATGTTTTGCAAGCAGAAATAGAAGGCAAAAGAAATAGCGAGAATCCCAAGACAATCATCTCTGATTTAGCTCCCAAGATTTTACAGAAAATTTTTGATACTGATAACGCTGTTGAGGATATGTTTGGTTTGCTGGCCGAAGTATTACAAAAAAAAGATTTGCAAGTTTATTCCACTGATCAAAATATTGATAAGCAGATTAGTGCTTTAGGTTGGCGCGGAGAGATTATGGAAACCGATCGCGATTATTTGTGGGTAGTCAGTACCAATATTGCTGGCGGAAAAACCGATCTCAAAGTTAATCAGTTGATCGACCACCAGGCCGAAGTTCAAGCCAATGGCGAGATTATAAATACAGTCAAAATTACTCGCTCTTATGACGGTTCGTTTGATGATCCTTTCTTAGGGCTAGAGGGCAACAATGTTTCTTATTTGCGTGTCTATGTACCCAAAGGCAGCAAATTGTTGTCAGCAGTGGGTTTTGATACTATTCCTCAGCATTATTTTCCTGACAACAAGCAATACGATATTGATCCAGATTTGGTTCAGGAAGAAAGCAAGTTGATTGACAATGAATCGCAGACCGAGATTTTTTCTAGCATCAATCGCACAGTTTTTGCCAATTGGCAGACACTAAAAGCCAATGAAACAAAAACAGTGACCATTACATACCAGTTGCCTTTTTCATTAGACTTGGGCAGCCAGCTGACCAATGACTGGAAAAAAATATTTTTAGCTAGCAATCGGCATTTTGACCATTATAGTTTGTTGGTTCAATCTCAGAGCGGGCAAATCAAATCCATTTTAAATTCTAAAATAATTTTTCCAAAGGATACTAAAATTATTTGGGAAGCGGCCAATTCTGACAATAGCGTTCAAGTACAAAATAATCAGACGGTTTTTAGTCAAAATTTAGATAGTGATCAATATTTTGGCGTAGTGATAAACAGCCAATAGTTATGCTCAAAAAAGTTTGGCAAAAATTAAATAATTCAGTAGCGGGTGGGGCGGTAATTATCGCCTTTTTTTCTCTGTTAGCCAAAATTTTGGCTTTGGTGCGCGAACGTTTGATTGCTGTAAATTTTGGTGCCAGCGCTGTCTCTGATGTGTACTATGCTTCATTCCGCTTGCCAGATATGATTTTTAACACCTTGGTATTGGGTGCTTTGACTTCAGCTTTTATTCCTATTTTTCAGAAAACTTGGCACAAGGACAAAAACAGTGGTCTGAATCTTGCTAATTCAGTAATAAATTTGTTTTTGATTATTATTGGCGTTTTTATTATTATCGCGGCTATTTTTACACCGCAGATTACCAAAATTATTACTCCGGGCTTCAATACTTGGCAACTAGCCCAGACCATTATTTTATCTAGAATAATGTTGCTGGCTACTTTGTTTTTTGTTTTTTCTAATGTCTTGGGAGGAGTTTTGAATTCTTGGAAAAGATTTTTTAGTTTTTCATTAGCGGCTTCATTTTACAATATTGGTATTATTATCGGGGTGATTTATTTTTATCCAAAGTTTGGTTTGGCAGGTTTGGCTTGGGGAGTTGTGCTTGGCGCGGCTATGCACTTGTTGGTTCAGATACCAGAAGCCAAAAAAAATGGTTTTCAATATAAATTAAAACTAATTTTTGATGTTAATTTAAAAAAAGTTTTGAAGTTGATGGTGCCACGCACTTTGGGTCTGGCCGCTGGGCAATTAAACTTGGTATTGATTACCATGATGGCCTCGCATTTGAATGCTGGTAGTATTGCTGTTTTCAATTTAGCCAATAATATGCAAAGTTTGCCAGTTTCTCTTTTTGCTGTGTCACTGGCCATTGCTGTGTTTCCAACTTTTTCTCAAGCCGTCTTAGAAAAAAATCATCAATTATTTGCCACGCATTTGTCGCAGAATATCAGGCGTTTATTATTTTTACTTTTGCCAATATCCGTACTGATTGTAGTGTTGCGAGCCCAATTAGTCAGAGTTATTCTGGGAGCTGGTAATTTTACTTGGGAAAATACTTATGACACAGCCCAGACCTTGGGCTGGTTTGCTATCTCTATTTTTGCTCAAGGGTTGATACCGTTGTTGGCCAGATCTTTTTACGCTTTGGAGGACACCAAGACGCCTACTAAAATTGCTTTTATATCTATTATAGTAAACATTGTCTCGGCTTATTATCTGGCTAATATTTTTGGAGTTATTGGCTTGGCCATGGCTTTTTCCATCAGCAGTATTATCAATATGCTTTTGTTATACCTAGTTCTTTATACTAGAGTTGAATTTATGGACAATAATAAAATTTTTAATTCCCTATTAAAAATTACCTTTAATTCTTTAGTAGCTGGATTTGTGGCCAATCGTGTTTTGTATCTTGTGGCTCCCTTGGTCAATATGCGCACATTCTCCGGTATTTTTTTGCAAGGACTGCTGGCTGGTCTGTTTGGCTTGCTAATTTACCTAATATTAAGTATATTATTGAAACTCGAGGAAGTAGCTATTGTTAAGCAAAAACTATTACAAAGCTGGCGCTTATTAAGAAATGGAAAAAATTAGAAATTTTTGTATTATTGCTCATATTGATCACGGTAAGTCAACGCTGGCTGACCGCATGTTGGAAGTGACCAACACTATTGATGAGCGCAAGATGAAAAATCAGATATTGGATCAGATGGACTTGGAGCGTGAAAGGGGCATTACTATCAAGCTCCAGCCAGCGCGTATGAGTTGGAAGGGCTATGAATTGAACTTGATTGACACTCCTGGTCATGTTGATTTTACCTATGAAGTGTCTAGGTCATTGGCAGCTGTGGAGGGTGCTATTTTATTGGTGGATGCTAGCCAGGGAGTTGAGGCCCAAACACTGGCCAATTTGTATTTGGCCATGGAGCAGAATCTGGTGATTATACCAGTTATAAATAAAATAGATCTGCCAGCGGCTGATGTGCCAGCTGTAAAAAAAGAATTGATAAATTTGCTGGGTTGCAAAGAGGAAGATATTTTTTTGACCTCAGCCAAGACCGGACAAAATGTTGGGCAATTGTTAGACGCGGTGATTCAAAAAGTTCCAGTGCCATCCAACACTGATGCCGATTCTCTGCAAGCTCTTATTTTTGATTCTATCTATGATGAATTTCGCGGAGTGGTGATTTTTGTCAGAGTGTTTGCTGGACAAGTAAAAAAAGGTGACAAAATAAAATTTGCCTTTAGCCAAGAAGAAAGTGAAGTTTTGGAAGTTGGTTTTTTCAAACCGCAGTGGACAAAAGCGGATTCTTTGAATAATGGGGAAATTGGCTATATTATTACTGGCGTAAAAAATCTTGATAAAGCCAAAGTCGGCGATACAATTATTTTAAAAAATAGTCAAACCAAAGCCCTGCCCGGCTACAAAACTATTAAACCCATGGTTTATGCTGGTATTTTTCCGCAAGAGGGCAGTGAGTATCAAAAATTGCGTGAGGCCATTATGAAGCTGAAGCTCAATGATGCTAGCTTGGTATTTGAGCCAGCTAGCTCGCAGGCCTTGGGTTTTGGGTTTCGTTGTGGTTTCTTGGGCCTGCTTCATTTAGAAATTTTTCAAGAAAGATTGAAGCGTGAATTCAATCTTAATCTGATAGTGACCACACCAACTGTTGCTTACAAAGTAAAATTGCATAACGGCGAACAATTTGTTTTGACTACTCCTTCGGAAATGCCAGATCCCTCAAGTATTGAATTCATTGAAGAGCCCTACATGAATATAGAAGTAGTGACACCAAAAGATTACATCGGTAATTTAATGTCCTATATTACCGAAGTAGGTGGCTTGCCCCAAAACAATGAGTATCTTGATGAACAGCGCTTGATTTTACGCTACCAAATTCCTTTGGGTAGTATCTTGGTTGATTTTTATGACAAAATTAAAAGTTTTTCTTCGGGCTATGCCTCGCTTAATTATGATTTTGCTGATTATCGAAAATGTGAATTAGTGAAACTGGAGATTTTGGTGGCCGAGGAGCCAGTCGAGGCCTTGACCAGCTTGGTCTACAAAGATCAAGCGCACCGCGCTGGTAAAAATATAGTAAGCAAGCTAAAAGACATAATTCCTCGTCAGCAGTTTGTTGTCAAAATCCAAGCCGCGGTGGGTGGTAAAATAGTAGCCGGAGAAAAAATATCAGCTCTGCGCAAAGATGTGACGGCCAAGTTGTACGGCGGTGATGTCACTCGAAAAAGAAAGTTGTTAGAAAAGCAGAAAAAAGGTAAAAAAAGAATGGCCAAAGACGGCAAAGTAGAAATACCACAGGAGGCCTATTTAGCTGTTTTGAGGAGAGATTAGCTCCAGGTCCAGGCAACCATGGACAATATCATAAAAATAGATAATATTATCCAAATTAATTTTTGAGTTTTTCTTTTCATACTTTTGGTCAATATGAATAAGTTTAGCAAATTTTTTCCAAATGATGAAGTGCTGTTTGTAGCAGTCAGCCGAGAAAGTAAATATTTGTATGTTTGGTATTTGGCTTGGCTGGTGGCTATTTTTTTCTTTTTGTTTCCTTTGTGGCATTTGGGCCACTATGGTGTGCTTTTGTGGCTGACAATTTTGCTGATTTGTTTGATTTTTTTCGGTAATTATCTTTTACGGCGCAATACGCTGTATATTATTACCCACAACAAAATTTGGCACGTCTTTTATATCAATGATAACAATATCAAGCTGCGCGGAGCAATCAATAGAGATGATATTGAAAATACACATAAAGTAGGGGATGATTTGGTGATAAATACAAGCACGGCCGTTTATTATTTGAAAAATATCAAAAAAATAGAAGAAGTTTATAACTTATTAAACGAGTCGGACTTATCTAAAAATGAAAAATCTGGTATAATATAGCCATGAATGGCGACCTAAAGCCAGAAATAAAAATACCACCAGTTGAAGGCGTAAGTAACGCTGATTTTGTGGCAAGTAGAGAACAGGCCGTGGAAAGAGCAGCTGAGAACATCGTCAGAGTGCCAGATCCCGCACCTCTCAATGATCAGATACTTAGTGCTCAACAAGCAGTCAGCGTGACACCAGTTGAAAATCAACAGATTGTTTTAGAAAAAGTTGAGAAAATTTTGGCCGAGGACATGGATAATATTTTTTTATCGCTAGATGTCAATCAGCAAGCTGAGTTCAAAAAACGCGGTGAAGAAGTTTCTCGCCAAATTACCAAAATCTTGAGTAAGGGTTCGGTTTCTTTCAAAAAAATTGTAAATTTGATTGTTTCCTGGTTGCGCATCATACCACATGTTAATAGGTTTTATTTGGAACAAGAAGCCAAAATAAAAACCGATAAAATTATGCGAATAAATTCTAAAAAATAAACATGGAGTTTAACCAAGAAAGCTTAATTGCCTTAGGACTGTTGGTGTTATTTGTGTTTATTATTGCGAGTATTTTTATTAACAAAAATAAAACAAAAACCAACAAGAGTTTGCGTTTGTCTGTTTTTTTGATAAAAGTTCCTAAATATACCAAAGAAGAAAAAGAGGAATTATCCAAGCAATACATTGAACAGACCTTGGGTAAAATTGAGAACTTTTTTTCTGCTCTGGCTGGGTTAAAAGCGGAAAAGTTATTTTTTGGACAGCCAAAAGAAATTTTTTCACTGGATATTGTTTCTGAAAATGGTTTGATTAATTTTTACGCTACTGTACCGCAAAAATTTGCGGAATTTTTTATTGGTCAATTACAAGCCGTCTATCCCAAAATTTACGCTGAAGAAGTGACTGATTATAATATTTTTCAAGCTAATTCGGTAATTATGGCTGGCTATTTGAAATTTACCAATGACTATACTTTACCCATAAAAACCTACCGTAGTTTTGAAAATGATCCACAAGAAGGAATTACCAACGCCCTGAGCAAGTTAGTGCCCGGTGAAGGAGCAGCTATTCAGTATGTTTTTCGCTCGGCGCCCAAAAAATGGCACAAAAGAGGACGTACCATAGCTCAAAAAATGCACAAGGGTTTTACTTATTCTCAAGCCATGAAAGAGACCGGTGGCACTGGTTTTGTGGCTGGCTTAGAAAAAACCTCTGGCTTTTTGGCTAGTTTTTTTAAGACAAGTAAAAAGCCCGAAGAAGTTGCCAAAGAAGTCGAGGATCACAAACAGCCCTTATCAGCTATGGAGCAGGAGCGAGCCAAGGGCTTGGAGGAAAAAACTTCCAAAGCCGGTTTGGAGGTCAATATCAGGATGGTAGTGTCCAGCGCCAGTCATGAGCGCTCCAAAGCAATTTTAGCTGATATTTTGAATAGTTATAATCAGTACAATATTTATGAATTTGGTAATCGCTTTCAAGCCGTAGTGCCCAGGCATTCAGACAGGATTGCTGAGCATTTGATTTACCATCATTTTGCTCCAAATTACCGTCTGTTGTTAAACTCCGAAGAAATGGTCAGTGTCATTCACTTGCCATTGCCGACTACCGAGACACCAAACATTGATTGGCTGGAAGCAGTCAAAGCCCCAGTGCCAGCCAATATGCCGACTGTTGGCATTATTTTAGGAAAAAATATTTATCGCGGCAAAGAAACACTGGTGCGCATCAAAGAAGCAGATCGTCGTCGCCATATGTACGAGATTGGTCAGACGGGCACTGGTAAGTCAGTACTTATGGAAAGCTTGATCAAACAAGACATTGAGGATGGTCATGGTTTGTGTGTCATCGATCCGCATGGTGAGCTAGCTGACAAGGCCTTGAGTCATGTGCCAAAATCACGAGCCGAGGATGTCATTTATTTTAATCCTTCAGATATTGAGCGGCCACTGGCTATGAATATGTTGGAGTATGATACTGAAGAACAAAAGGGCTTTGTGATTAATGAAATGATTGCTATTTTTGACAAGCTTTATGATTTGAAGGCCACTGGCGGACCGATGTTTGAGCAGTACATGCGCAATGCTATGCTTTTGATTATGGATGACAAAGATTCTGGTGCTACTTTGGTAGAAGTGCCTCGAGTGTTGTCAGACGAAACATATCGCAAGTTTAAATTATCAAAAGTAAAAAATAGATTAGTTAAAGATTTTTGGGAAAAGGAAGCGCAAAAAGCTGGCGGTGAAGCATCATTAGCCAACATGGTGCCTTATATCACTAGTAAGCTGACGCCATTTATTTCCAACGACACTATTAGACCAATTATTGCCCAGCAAAAAAGCGCCTTCAACTTTCGCGAGGCCATGGACAGTAAAAAAATTATTATTATTAATTTATCCAAAGGTCGCATAGGGGAAATGAACAGCAATCTCTTGGGTATGATAGTAATTGGAAAACTATTGTTCGCCTCAATGAGTAGAGTAGACATTGATGAAGAACAGCGCAGTGATTTTTATCTCTATATTGATGAGTTTCAGAATTTTATGACAGAGACCATTGGCATAATTTTATCCGAAGCCAGAAAGTACAAATTGAACTTAATTTTGGCGCACCAATACATTGCGCAACTAGTAAAAAATAATGACACCAGAATCAAAGACGCTATTTTTGGCAATGTCGGCAGTATTATTTCCTATCGTATTGGAATAGAGGATGCCGAAATAATTGCCAAACAAATGGCTCCAGTAGTTTCGGCCTATGATTTAGTAAATATGCCTAAGTATACTTGTTATGCCAAACTTTTGATTGACAATGCCAATCCGCCCGCTTTTAATTTTACGCCAATTATGCCAGAAAAAGGCAACTTGGAGCTGGCTGAGGCCATCAAGCAGTTATCAAGGTTGAAGTATGGTCGTGATCGAAAAATTGTGGATGACGAAGTAATGCAAAGAATTATTGTTTAGTTGTTATTTTTTTGGCTAAAATTAGCCAAAATATTTGGTATTTTGGTAAATATTTAGAAAAAATAAAATTATTGCCAAATAAATTTTTTTATGGTAATTTTATAGACGAAACAGAGATTTTTTCGGTAAACAAAAATAAAAATGTCCCAATCAAAAAAAATTAAAGAATTAGAATCCTTAATATATTCATTGGAGCTGGAATTGAAAAAAACCAAGCTGATTATGGGCGAATTGACTGGCTCCAATGGCAAACAGGCGGTTGATTATAGCTTGAAAGCAGCTGGTGTTGGCAAAGAGGATGAAAATGAAGCTGGCGTAGTGGTGGAAGGCATTTTCAATGGACAGATCATGATCGGTCCTGATGGCAAGCAATATTCTGTGCCAGCCAATTATGCTTCCAAGTCCAAGTTGGTTGAGGGTGATATATTGAAGCTTACCATTGACCGCTCAGGCGCTTTTGTCTACAAGCAAATTTCACCAGTAGAGCGCAGTCGTTTGGTGGGACGCTTGGTCAAGGACAAAAATTTGGGAGAATTTGTGGTCTTGGCTGGGGACAAAATTTATCGAGTTTTGATGGCTAGCGTCACCTACTTCAAAGGCGAAGAAGGCGATGAAATAGTTATTTTGGTGCCCAAGGATCATGACAGCACTTGGTCAGCCGTGGAAAATGTCATAAAAAATAAAAAAAATAAATTCGACGATATTGAAATAGATTTTTAGGCCTTTATGAATTCGGAAGTAATTTACAGAAAATATCGGCCAAAAACATTTAAGGAAGTTGTTGGCCAGAGGCCTATAAAAGTGACTCTCGAAAACGAGATAATCTCTGGTCAAATAGCGCACGCTTATTTGTTTGTTGGGCCAAGAGGCACGGGCAAAACCACTATTGCTAGGTTGTTGGCCCGTTCTTTGAATTGCTTAAACAGAAAAGAAGCCAGCGCTGAGCCCTGCAATGAGTGTAATGCCTGTCGGCAGATAAATAATAATCAATCAATGGATGTGCTGGAGATTGATGCCGCTTCACACACTGGGGTTGATAATGTCCGCGATAATATTATCAACAGCGCTCAAGTGCCACCTTTTAGCAAAACTGGCTACAAAATATTTATCATCGATGAGGTGCACATGCTTTCCAAGTCGGCTTTCAATGCTTTGTTGAAGACCTTGGAAGAACCGCCAACTAGAATAGTTTTTGTTTTAGCTACCACTGAAGTGCACAAAGTGCCACAAACTATAATTTCTCGCTGTCAAAGATTTGATTTCAAAAAATTGACTCAAAGTGAAATCTTAAGTCGCTTGTCAGAAATAGTAGAGTGGGAAAAAACAATAGTGCCTGATCATATTTTGACAGAAATTGCCAGACGAGCGGACGGTGGCATGAGAGATGCTGAGTCGCTCTTGGGCCAGATAATGTCACTAGGTCAAGGAAAGATAAGTGATGAGCTGGCCTCTCTAGTATTGCCACGCAGTAATTGGAAAGAAATCAATGAATTGATTGAAGCCCTGAAAGTCCAAAATTTAGCCGCCGCCTTAAATCAAATAAATAAATTAGTGAACGAAGGTGTTGATTTGAAAATTTTTATTGCTGACCTACTGGAATATTTGCGACAAATAATGCTTTATAATATCGTGGGTAGTAGCTGGCCGATAGATGCCTCAGATGAAATAAAAGAAGCGTTAATAAATCAGGCGCGAGATTTTTCAGTGCCGGATTTGTCCAGGTTAATAAATATTATTCTGAGCAAGATCACCATAAAAGATACTTTGGTGGAACAACTGCCTTTGGAATTGGCTTGCGTAGAATATTTATTAAAAAAATCACCAGAAATGGCCAGTGGTCAAAATATTTCCGAACCAGAATCAAAAAAGTCAGCGACTGTTACCCTAAATGTTGGCGCTTCAACTCATTATCAAGTTTGGCAACAAGTCATTGAAGAAACTAGAAAAATAAACAAATCATTGGCGGTTTTGTTGCAAAATAGCCATCCTTTGACACTGGATGAAAAACAGATTTTGGTTGGCTTGCAGTACAATTTTCATTTGGAGCAACTCAATAAGTCGTCTGTCAAAAATACAATAAGCGATATAGTTTTTAAGCTTACTAGCAATAAATTGTTGTTGGATTTTATTATTGACGATGATTTTGTGCAAAACCATCAAGTGTACAAAGGAAAAAATGAAAAAGAAGTTGAAGATATTATTGATGCTTTTGGTGGGGAGTTGATTTGATTGACTAAGCAACAAAATTATTATATTATTTTTTAGTTATTTATAACCATTCGGGGATCGTCCCTCGGCCGTAGCCCGTTGGGCTACGCCCTACGGGCGAGGCTAAAGGTAGGGCGCCAGGTTCCCCCGGCCCGCCTTGACTTGCGTCCAGCGAGGCAGGCCCGCATCGCGAGTCAACGTTGTTTTTTAAAAAATAGTTTTAGTTATTGCCGGATCGTCTAAAGGTAGGACGCCAGGTTCTGGCCCTGGTAATTGGGGTTCGAGTCCCTATCCGGCAGCCAAATTATGTGAAATAAATTTAAACTCTTTTTTGTTGACTAAATACATGAAAGGGACTCGAACGGGCAGAAGCGAGATATGAGCGTAGCGAATAAATCGAGCGTCGCTCAAAGCGAGCGAGCGCAGCTTTGAGCGCTGCCCAGGGCAAGGAGCGAACAACTCATTAAAATTAATGGGTGAGCGACGCGGAAGTCCCTACTCGACAGCCAAAATAATTTTTTAATTTAATATAAGTACTATGTCACCAGAGGAATTCAAAATTCTTAATGAAAAAGTAGTTGCAGGAAATGCTAGCCCCGAAGAGATTTTACTTTTTTTGAAGGAGCTAAATTCTACCGTGAGCAGTTTGCATAATGATCTGGCTTCATTAAAAAATTCTCAACAATAAAGCCATGAATTTTGAAGAAATAAAACCATTAGATACCATTAGACCAATCGAACCAAGCGAAAAAATTGAAGATACGGTTGAGGGGCAAATTGAAGAGGAATTGGTGGCGCTAAGGAAAAATATGGAGGGTCTACAAAACGACGCTGAAGAACTACAGCACCAAGAAATTGAGGGCAAAATAGATGATAAGAAAAAAAGAAGGATTTCTTCCAACACTAAAAATTTGATTTTTACAGTCAGCACGCTACTGGCTGTTCCAGTGATATCAAACCTAGTAGGCACAGAAAAAACTCGTGAAATTAATCAAGCTATCAGTGATTTTGTTAATCAGCCCGAGAATATTTTGAAAACATTAGCTGTCTTGACTGTTATAATGGGGCCAATTATATATAAGGATATTATCAAAGTTAATCTAGATGGCAAAAAAGCAACTAAAGAACTGGGTTTAGCTGTGGAAATGGCTGAAAAAAGTGACTGGGATCAATTAGGTGTATCTTTGGATTCATTGGCAAAAAGAATGGCAAAATTTTCGTATTATGGTTTTCCCATGGATCCAGATTATATAGCGGGTAGCTTAAAACAAATTGAAGCCATACTTAAACAAGCACCAGAAGACAAAAGGAGCGGTTTGTTGGCCGGATTAGAAAAAGTGAAAACCGCCATAATTAGTAATTAATTTATTAATTAATAATACTATGACGGAAAAACCAGAAGCGCCAAAAACTCCTGAACAAATTATAGAAGACAAAAAAACGGAATTAATCAAAGCGGCAGAAAACATGATGGGTTGGTCGGTGGCAAAAAGTTTAAAAGAAAGATTGCTACCACCAGCATTAGACGGCCTGACTATTGAAGAGCTAGAATATTGCGAACAGCTTTTGCGTTTCATTGATCATAATTTTTATCTTAAAAGCAAGCTTGCTTCAGCGGCAAGAGATCTGCTCGATGAAGATGAAGCGGCGCTTAATAGCATGGGAGCAAAAATTGGTCCAGAACGTGTTCAAGCTATACGGCAAATATTCCTTGGTAAGAAAAAAGAGGATTAAATATAATAATTAATTAATAAAAAAATTATGGATTTCGAAAAAAAACGAACACAAGAGGGGATTAAACCAGCCGATGAACTAAAATACGCCATGGAAGGTTTAGATGGTGGTGATTGGGGAGAGCTTGAAAATTGTCTTAATGCTTTTGCGGCAAAAGTGTCAGAAAACGGTCCTTCGGCCGAAGAGAGAGAAGCTTTAAAAAGCACTTTGGGTACTTTAAAAAGTCGAATTGAATCTTCTGATATCCCAGAAGTATCCAGAAGTAGAGTGGCCAAGGCATTGGAATCGGCCGAGAGCTCTTTGTAGGCTAAGGCCTCTTAAAATATATAAGAATTTTTTAGTTGGTTTACTGAGGAATAATTTTTTAATTATCCTAATAAAATTGTGAAAAAAGTTATTATTGGTATAGGCATACCAGGATCTGGAAAAACTACTGTACTTAAAGAATTCGCCCAAAAATATGGCTACGCTTATATTTGTCCTGATGATATTAGGGAGGAAGTGTTGGGTGATGCTACTGATCAATCAAAAAATAAAGAAGTGTGGGCAGAGGATCATAGAAGAATGGGCAATTTTTTAGCTCAAGGAAGAACTGTTGTTTTTGATGCCACTTTTACTCACGCTAACGGTCGTAAAAGTTTTCTTGATTTTGCTAGACAAAGTGGAGCCGAAAAAATTCAAGGTATTTTATTTGACACTCCATTGGAGGTAGCTCAAGAACGTAATTTGGCCAGAGAGCGTCAAGTGCCAGAACACGCTGTCAAAAGAATGAGTGACGATTTAAGTGCAAATAGACCAGTCATTGAAGATGGTCTGGACTCTATTTTTACGCTCAATGAATATCAACAGTTAATTGATGTAGAAAGAAGAGGTGGTAGTAATAATGAGCATAAAAATTTTATATAAATTAATTTATGAATCCAAATTTCAAAAATAATTGGTTAAAAATAGGTGGAGGAGTAATTTTGCTAGTTTTACTCATTTGGTTATTTTTTATAAAATTCAATCAAAAAGCAACCGCGCCAAATAGCGAAAATTTAAATATTAATACTAATGAAAATTTGCTGTCTACCACAACTATTGTAGACACGCCATTACCACAAAACACTATGCCAATCGTAAAAATACAAACCAGCAAAGGCGACATCACTATTGAACTTTTTAATAATGACGCGCCCAAGACCGTGGCCAATTTTCTGACTTTAGTTAATAAGGGTTTTTATGATAATGTAATTTTTCATCGGGTAATTTCTGGCTTTATGATCCAAGGCGGTGATCCCACTGGCACTGGACGCGGTGGACCGGGCTATCAGTTTGCTGATGAGCTGGATCCCAAAGCCGCCTCTTATCAAGCTGGCTATGTGCGTGGCACAGTTGCCATGGCCAATTCTGGCCCCAACACTAATGGCAGCCAATTCTTCATTATGCACCAAGATTATCCGCTAGATCACAACTACACTATTTTTGGCCGAGTAGTGACTGGCCTGGAGGTGGTGGATGCTATTGCCACTAGCAAAACAGATGCTACTGACAGACCGCTAGAAGAAATAAAAATAAAAAAAGCAGAAGTAGTAGAATAATTAAAAAATAATTGTCTTAAAAAAACGGCTTTGAGCCGTTTTTTGTTGTATAATTTTATGCAAAAAGAATAGAGAGTTGACCAGACTCTCTATTTCCAGTGTTGGGGGTGTTTTTGTTTAGGTCAGCACCGGATGGTGCTAGGATTTCGGCGGAAAGGTCGCCAGAACATAATCACGGCGGACATCGTAGGAGAAAAGACATCCCTGGGCTTCATCGAGTTGACGCTGAGCCTCGGCGACCTTGTCGGCCAGCAGCTGTCGGCGTTCTTGCAGGTAGTTACGGACATCTTCTTCCGAGGCAGGCAGTAGATCCTCCTTGAGAAGCATCTTACTGGAAGCCAAACGAACCCACTCAACGCGGAAATCGTCCATTACTATCATGCCGAAAGCGTCTTCTTTCACCTCAGCCACGATACAGGGGATGAGTCCCGTTGTACTTCCGAGTGGATTCTTCTGTTCCCACAGCATCAGAAGTCCTTGGCGCACTTGACTGATCTCGATCATGACGCACCATCCTTTATTGGTTTTGGGGGTGTACAAAATAATAAAATATATTAGCATTTGTTGTATATTCTGTCAATGATATGCTGTGTAAGCTATTCTATTAGGCCCTAGACCTTGCCAAAACATTATAATTCTGTTATTATTCGACCCTATGGAAATTAGAAACATCGCAATTATCGCCC
>CAZILH010000005.1:0-47212 GCA_964540095.1 uncultured Gammaproteobacteria bacterium
AGTTATTATTGGTGTTTGGTTAATAATGCTGCTGTTTACGGGCTTAAGAAAAAAATATTTTTTTTGGCTACTGGCTGTTGGTATTGTGGTGATTACTTGCGCTTGGTTTTTTGTTTTGGCGCCTTACCAAAAATCCAGAATAATGGTTTTTTTAAATCCTGGCTTAGATCCTCAAGGGCGAGGTTATAATGTTTTGCAGTCAATGACCGCTGTTGGTTCTGGTCAGCTGTGGGGCAGAGGATTGGCCTTGGGTTCACAAAGCAATCTGCGTTTTTTGCCAGAGCCAGGTACTGATTTTATTTTCGCAGTAATTGCTGAAGATTTGGGTTATTTAGGAGTTTTGTTGACCTTGGGGCTGTTGACTTTTATCATTTATCGTTTATTTGTGATAATTCGTTTGGCTCAGGATGACTATGGTTGCTATTTAGTTTTAGGCATTGTGGGCATGCTTTTGGTACAATCTTTTATTAATATTGGGATGAATATGGGCATTTCGCCAGTGACTGGTATTCCTTTGCCACTGGTTTCTGGTGGTGGCAGTTCCTTGTGGTCAGTGATGATCGCTTTGGGTATGGCCCAAAGTGTCTATATTAGGAATAGGTAGTGTTGACTTTGTTCTGCTTTTATGATTAAATAGTACCACTATATTTATTCTTTAGAGAAAAATTTATGTCAGAAATCAAGTTAACAGTGACTGCCAGAGAAAAAGGCAAAGCGAGCATATTGTCTTTTATTAGAAAAAATAGCCAGGTTCCTGGCGCAATTTATGGTTTGAAAGCTGAATCATTATTGATTAGCGCTGATTACAACACCATAGTCAAAGTGATTAATACGGCTGGTACCAGTCAGATTATTAATGTGGAATTAAATGGGAAAAATATTCCCGTGATTTTGCGTGAATTTCAGAAAGATCCAGTCAGCGATAAATTGATTCATGTTGATTTTTTGGCTGTTGATGAAAAGCAAGCCGTGACCACTATGGTGCCCCTGAAATTCACCGGCACCTCCAAAGCAGTTCGCGAGCAAGGCGGTAAGCTGGAAATAAAAAAGCAGTCGGTCAAAGTTCGTTGCTTGCCTCAGGACTTGCCAGCTTTTATAGAAGTAAATTTAAGTGAATTAGTAAATATTGGCAGTGATATTACTGTTGATCATTTGTCAGTGCCCAAAAATGTAAATATTTTGGACAGCATTCAGGACAAAGTCATTGATGTAGTGGTGCCTCGTAAGGAAATTGTGGTTGAAGCAGCCGCACCTGTGGCTGGAGCAGAAGCACCAGTTGCTGAAGGTGAAAAATCAGCTGTTGAGACCCCGGTACCCGAAAAAAAATAGCTGGGGTTTGCTGTTCATCAAGCACACGGCAGTCGAAATAGATTACTATAAAAAAATTACCAGACAGCTGGTGGAGAAGCAACTGGAATGCTATCGCCAGTTTTACCGCCCACAGGGCGGCCACCCTGTGGGTGGCAAAAAAATAACCCATGCTCAATCGCCAAAGAAAAATTTATTTGGCAATAACTGTCATTGGTTTGGCAGTTATTTTGATTGTTGTTGGGTTTTGGCGTTTATTTTTTGATTCGCGTAAAAACTTAAATGACGATCAAGCTAGCTTGGAAAATGCCACTTCAACGACTAGTATTTGGCGTCATCCTTTGACTGGTGAAAAAGTTAATAACGAAAATTGGTCGTATTTTCCAGTGGCTATCATGTTAGATAATTCGTATAATATCCGGCCTCAAGCCGGGCTAGCCAAGGCCGGCATTATTTATGAGGCCTTGGCCGAGAGCAATATTACACGCTTGCTAGCAATTTTTGATAAAAATGAATCAGTAGAAAAAGTTGGGCCAGTACGTTCTGCTCGGCCATATTTTATGGATTGGGCCGAGGAGTACGGGGGAGTGTATATGCATGTTGGTGGCAGTCCGCAAGCTATAGCTAGCATCAAAAATTATAATTTTACCAATGTTGATCAGATTGGCGCTGGCGAAATATATTTTTGGCGTGATCAAAAGATGAAAGCGCCGTCCAATGTTTTTACTTCAGCTACCAATTGGTTGCGGGTCGGTGAGATCAAAGAAGTAAATTCCCAAAACGCTACTTCCAGCGTAAATATTTTGTGGCACTTTATCGATGCTCCGGATGTCAACGAAGCTCCAAAACCAGAGTTGCTCATAAAATATTCCGATGATTATTACAAAGTCAATTGGCGCTTCAATAATATTTTACAGCAATATCAGCGCTGGCAGAATGACGCTAAGTTTGATTTTGATACAGGTGACCAAGCGCAAGCTACCAATGTCGTAGTCCAACTAGTGTCTGCCAAATTGATAGACATTGAGCGCCGCTCAATGGATACCCAAAAGGGTGGTAAAGTGTGGATTTTCAATGCCTTGGGTCAGCAAAGTGGCCAGTGGAAATATATCAACAATCGCACCAGATTTTTCAATGAGCAAGGTACGGAGGAATTGAATTTATTGCCCGGACATACTTGGGTGCAGATTATTGATGATGAAAATAAGTTAGAAATTAAGTAAAAAAATATCCGCCCAGCCTTTCGCGAAAGGCTGGGCGGTTTCTTGTCCGGTGTCAGCGCGGGCCGACTGAGTGGACGCTGGTGACATTGACGGTCTTGGCAGACAGATTGACACCAGTGACACGGAAGTGGTAGGTGGTGAAGCCGTAGGTGCGTCTAAGAGTATCACCAACCTTAGGGTCACTGTTAGCAAGAAATTGGAATTCGACGAAAGGAAACAGTGGAGTGCCAGCACTAATGATCGCCTTGAAAGTCATCATCTCTGACATCAGATACACCTCCTTTTGTGTTCGATTTTTCCCGATGAAAAATATATTAACACTGAGTTTTTATTTTGTCTAGTGTAAATAATAAAAAATTCCCCGTTAAGGGGGTTTTATTTTTTTGTTGACAATTTTGATTGATATTGTAAGATGGGTTTGAATCCACTGTACATTAACCCGTGTTTGGAGGGAGGTGTAAGATGCAGAATCCGGAAATAGAAGCTAAGCTCAACGAGCTTTTTAGTGATGTGCGGAAAGGCCTTCCTCGGCTGTTGGGCGACGGTGAAGGTGCTGTTAACCTTGCCCGAAACCAGAGGACGCTCCACGCACGACTTCATGAACTGATCTGCTATGCTGCTCGGCAAGGAGATCCTCAAGTCTTCAATCAGACGACATGCACTCAGCTCGATAGGCCGTGATCAGCAGTAATTCTAGATGATTCGGTGTTGACCCGAGATTATGAGGGAGGTGTAAGATGCTAAGCTTAGGCGATCGTGAATTCCTGACCAGTCTCTTCAACAGCTCGCTTGACGAGTTGCCCGACGGGCTCAATGTGCGCAATATCATGCGCAACATGGGCACTTTCAGAGAGCTGGCCAGGAAGGTTGTGCTTCTGGCATCCAGTCAGCCGGATGCCTACGAGTTGCACAAGCACGTCAAGCCGTTCCTGGACATGCCACTGAAGGATCGCGAAGTCGCTGCCACCGAACAGCCCACGGTAGACGAAGTCGGGCACGGCTTGTCATGCGAGGGTTTTTTCAGCGATGGCTCAACAAGAACCTAGATTCGTGCTGATGAGGCATTGTCCGATTCACTGGTCTGACCCAGATCCTTTTCGAAAACCCCCATTCGTTTCGGCGCGTGGGGGTTAATTATTTTCTATCTTTAACATTCGAGCCAGGCCAGCCAAATCTTTTTTTATTTCAATTTTGGCTTGAGGAAAATATTTTGTAGCTAGGTGTTTTATTTCAGGATCTTGCCGAGGGTCAATTTCCAGTAGCGCCAGGCCGTCATTTTTTAAAAATTTTGGTAATATTTTTAGAAATTTTTTATAACAATGCAATCCGTCATTAGAAACTGCTAAGGCCTGGCGCGGCTCTTTGGCTATACTAGGCTCTCCTAGTTGATCAAAGCCAACATACGGTAAGTTGGCCAGCACCAAGTCAAATTTTTGGGTTGGTACATTTTTTAGTAAATCTGATTTTATTATTTTGACGCGGTGTTTGAGGCCGTGTTTTCTAAGGTTAGTTTTGGCTGTCTTAAGGGCTTTATTGGAAATATCCACAGCCATATAGCTAGCCGATGCTGGGTTATTTTTAGCTAGAGCGACAATTAAACAGCCACTACCAGTACCCACATCAATTATATTCGGGTTTTTTTTATTTTTTAGATATTTTAGGCCTTCTTCCACCAATAGTTCGCTTTCGGGGCGGGGGACCAAGACATGGTTAGAAACATAGAAGTCCAAGCCAAAAAAGGACTTGCCTCTGGTCAGATAGGCAATGCTAAAATTTTTTTTACGACGTTCTAGTAGACGCCAAAAAGTTGAGATTGTGGAGCGTCTCAATATTTTTTCTGGATTTTTGTAAAGATAATTTAGTGAGCGGTGTAGACTTTCAGCCAGCAACAATTCAATATCCCCAAGAGGGACAAGGGGATATGATTTTTGAGCGTTTTGGCAAATATTTTTTATAGTCATGATTTGCTTCTAGCGGCTTGCTGAAGAGGCATGATGACAGGCAATAGCTC
Source organism: uncultured Gammaproteobacteria bacterium (assembly GCA_964540095.1). Classification (GTDB taxonomy): domain Bacteria; phylum Patescibacteriota; class Patescibacteriia; order UBA1558; family GWA2-36-10; genus CALMZN01. The sequence goes on from CAZILH010000005.1 coordinate 4,543, forward strand.
GCCATCCAAGATGATGGCTAGATTATGCAAGGTCAGTTTGATGCGGTGGTCAGTCAATCGGTCTTGGGGAAAGTTGTAAGTGCGGATTTTTTCACTGCGATCACCTGAACCAACCTGATTTTTTCTATCTTGAGCCAATTTTTGGTGCTGGTCTTCTTCCATTTTGTCCAATATTCTAGAGCGCAAGATAGCCATGGCTTTTTCTTTGTTTTGGCCTTGGGATTTTTCATCTTGGCAAGAAACTACTGTGCCAGTGGGCAGATGCGTGATGCGTACGGCTGATTTGGTAGTATTGACCGATTGTCCACCATGTCCAGAGGCGCAAAAAGTGTCAATGCGAATATCTTTGGCTTCAATCACCAGGTCAACCTCTTCGGCTTCAGGCATGACTGCCACAGTAGCCGCTGAAGTATGTACTCGGCCAGCTTTTTCGGTTTCTGGCACGCGTTGCACGCGATGCACGCCGCTTTCAAATTTTAAATATTTATAAACATTGTCACCAATGATTTCGGCAATTATTTCTTTGAAGCCACCCAAGCCCGTGCGATTTTGGGAAAGAATTTTTACTTTCCAGCCCATTTTTTCGGCAAAGCGAGAGTACATGCGGTAAAGCTCTGAAGCAAAAAGTGCTGATTCATCACCGCCCGTGCCAGCGCGGATTTCTAAAATAACGCTTTTTTTGTCGCGAGGATCAAGGGGGTGGACGATTTCTTCCAGCTCAAACAGGTCTTTGTCCAATTGAGTTTTTAGCTGGTCAATTTCTTCATGAGTCATGACTATCATTTCTTCATCACTTTCTTGAGACATTGAGGACTGTAGCTCAGCCAAATCGCTTTTATTTTTTTCTATTTTTTTAAGCAAATCAAAAGTGTACTTGGTTTCACTGTATTTTTTGCCAAGTTCGGTAATTTTTTTGTTGTCTGCCAAAACTTCTGGTAACTGCATTTGTGTTTCCAGGTCTTGCAGGTCTTGTTGTAATTTTGTAATGTTTAATTCCATGTTGTTATAATTATATCAGAAAATTCGTTCCTAACAAAAAAACTCCTATTAAAAAAAGAGTTTTTTGTTTAGCTAAATGTAGCTATTTTTTTGTAGCTTTTTTAGTGGTGGTTTTTTTGGCCACAACTTTTTTTACTTTAACTTCCGGAGCGTTCATTTCAGCTTTGGCCTTGGCGCGTTCTTTTTCCAGCTTTTTGGTAGTGGAGGCCTGGCGCTTGATAGTACGACCACGGCGGGTGGCGCCAACAGTTTTTTGCAATTCTCTCATCTTTTTGAATCTGTCCACACGGCCAGCAGTGTCAATGAGTTTTTCTTTGCCAGTATAAAAAGGATGGCAAGCAGAACAAATTTCCACATGGATTTCTTTGAGTGTTGATCCAGTGGTCATGATGTTGCCACAAGCGCAAATGATTTTGGCATCAGAATAATAAGTTGGGTGTATGTCTTTTTTCATATAAATTTTTTCCCCATAAAATGCGGGAGTTTTTCTAATAAATGCTCGGAAATAATAGCATAAAGCAATCAATAGGTCAAGTTTAGCTACTCAAGCCATTGTCCTTGCCAAATATAAACTTTTGTGCTAATATATTGGCACTTAGGTTTATTTACCTAATTTTATTTATTAACACAAGTATTTTGCCGTAAAACTCAAGCATCCTTCCTCAGCTATGAGGCACTTGGGTCGCAAAATACGGGTAATGTCTCTAGTTTGACTTACAAGAGGCAAGAAAGGAAAGAAACATATGATTAAAATTCCTACATTAGAGGAGTTGTTGAAGAAAGGTGTGCACTTTGGGCATAGAACTTCTAAGCGCCATCCCAAAGCTAGTCGCTATATCCACACCGATAGAAATGGCGTACACATCATTGATTTGCAGAAAACAGTCGAGGCCCTGCCTGTGGCTTTTGAGTTTGTAGAAAAAATTATCAAAAGCAATGGTCAGATTTTATTTATCGGCTCAAAAAAGCAAGCTCGCGATATTATAAAAGCGGCTGCTGATGCCTGCCAATCGCCATATATTATTGGTCGTTGGTTGGGTGGCACTTTTACCAATTTTGAAAATATTGTGAAATTGACTCGCAAGTTGGAAAAAATGGAAAAAGACGAGAGCGATGGAGCTTGGGAGCTTTATACCAAAAAAGAACAGGTCAATTTTCGCAAAGAGCTCAACAAATTAAATGACAATGTCGGTGGTATCAAAAGTATGAAGCGTTTGCCACAAGCTATTTTTGTGGTAGATATTCGCAAAGAAAAAACCGCAGTCAGCGAGGCTCGCAAAATGAATATTCCGATCATTGCCATGACCGACACCAATGTCAATCCCGAGTTGGTGACTTATGCTATACCAGCCAATGATGATGCTATAAAATCTATTGAAGTAATTACCAACTTATTAGCCGAGACCATCAAAGAGGCCAGAGTAACTAAGTAAAAAGTAGCAAGTCAAAAGTTTAAAGTAACAAACTTTCTACTTTATACTTTTAACTTTTAACTAAAATAAAACTATGCCTAATTTAGAATTAGTAAAAAAAATACGCCTAGCCACTGGCGCTGGCATGTCTGATATCAACAAAGCTTTGAATGAGGCCAATGGTGATGAGACCAAAGCTGTAGAAATATTACGTAAAGCTGGACAGAAAATTGCTGCCAAAAAAGCTGAACGCCAGATCAAAGAAGGCGCTATTGTTTTTGCTGTTGAGGGTAAAAAATTAGCTGTCGTTGGTTTGGGCTGTGAAACAGATTTTGTGGCTCTAAACAAGGACTTCATAAATAGCGTCCAAGAGCTAGCCCAAGAATTGTTGAAAAGAGGCAAGGCTGATTTTCAAACTTGGGCAGCTGATAAAATTCAGAATGATTTTATTGTCAAAATCGGTGAAAATTTGCAGTTGGCTAATTTTGATTTGATTGAAGCCGATATTATGGGTAGCTATTTGCATTCCAACCGCAAAGTAGCCGCTGTAGTCACTCTCCGGTCGGGGACAGCTGACATTGCCAAAGATGTGGCCATGCATACGGCTGCTATGTCGCCAAAATATTTACGTCCGGAAGATGTGCCCGCCGAAATAGTGGCCAAAGAAAAAGAAATCTATACTGAACAGTTGAAAAACGAAGGCAAACCAGAAGCCATGTGGGAAAAAATAATGCCCGGCAAAATTGCCAAATTTTATTCGGAAGTTTGCTTGCTTAAGCAAATCTATGTCAAAGATGATAAACAGACCATTGAGCAGTATTTGCAAGCTAACAAAGCGGAAATTGATAAATTTTTTTACTACTCGTTGTAAGATAAAAAGCCATCCTATTTATTGGGGTGGTTTTTTGGGGTCCCTTGTTATTATTCCCACTATTTGGCATAATGCTAGTGATTAATACATATATATGCATTTGGCTAAAATACAATTTCATAAACTAGAAAAAGAATATTTTTTCTTGCCCGAGTTCAGCGAAGACCAGCGATATGAGGTCAAAGTCAATGATCAGGTAATTACTGACTCTGCTTTGGGTCGGGATTTGGGCGTGGTGACAGAGCTTTTGGATTGCAATGACGCAGAAGTAGAAAAAATAAAAATAGCTCAAGCTAAAAGTATCGGTGATCTCAAAGCCCTGACTAGGCCAGCCAGAAAAAATGATTTGGAAAAAAACCAAGAAAATAAAGCTAATTATGCTCAATATTTGAAGATTGCCCAAGACCTTTGCCAAAAACACAAGCTCAAAGAAATGAAGTTGATCGATGTTTCGGAGTCGCTGGATAATAGCCATTTGACTATTTATTTTATCTCCAACATCAGAGTTGATTTTCGTGATTTGGTTAAAGATTTGGCCAGTACTTTTCACGAAAAGATTCGCTTACAGCAGATTGGCGTCAGGGATGCCGCTAGAATTGGCGGTGATGTGGGATCTTGTGGCTTGCCCTTGTGTTGCAAAGCTTGGCTTTCGCGAATTGGCAAGGTCAATCCTGACTGCATCAAGAATCAAGATTTGATGCACCGAGGAGTTGATCGTCTGACTGGCGTCTGTGGCCGTTTGAAGTGTTGTTTAAGATTCGAAGAAGAGAATTATAGATTTGCCGAAGGTCAGGCGCCAAAAATTGGCGATATTATAAAAACCAAGCTGGGCAGTGGTAAAGTTATGGAAGTATTTTTAGACAAACAAAGTGTTATTTTGGAAATCAATGGTGAAACAGTGGAGTATCCTTATAGTGAAGAATTAAAATGTAAATATTAAGGCCACTCTTTTTATAAGAGCAGTTTTTTGGTATACTTAGGATGATATAATTATTTAAAAGCTTAAAAATATATGGCAAAAATAAAAGTAGCAATCAATGGTTTTGGTCGCATTGGTCGGGCGGCTTTCAAAATAATGTTGGATAGCTCCAAATACGAAGTAGTGGCGATCAATGATTTGGCTCCGGCTGACGCCTTGGCCTATCTTTTGAAATACGATACCATGTATGGCCGTTATAACAAAAAAGTATCAGCCAAAGGTGATAATATTATCGTCAATGGCAAAAAATATCTAGTGACAGCCGTACCAGAGCCAGATAAATTGCCTTGGAAAAAATTAAAAGTTGATGTGGTGTTGGAGTGCACTGGTCGTTTTGTCAAAAGCGAGCAAGCGGCTCTACATATCAAAGCCGGCGCCAAAAAAGTAATTATTTCTGCTCCAGCCAAGGGCTCTGATGTTATGACTTATTTGTTGGGTGTCAATGAGAAAAAATATAAAAATGAAAAAGTAATTTCCAATGCCTCTTGCACTACCAATTGTATTGCTCCAGTGGCGCAAGTGATGGTAGATACTTTTGGAGTGGACAAAGCCATGATGACCACTATTCATTCCTATACAGCTGATCAACATTTGGTGGATAGTCCACACAAAGATTCGCGTCGCGGACGCACAGCTGCCCAAAACATTGTGCCAACCACTACGGGCGCGGCTATTGCCACCGGTCAAGTAATACCAGAGATGGAGGGTTTGTTTGATGGTCTGTCTATTCGCGTACCTACAGCGGTTGTTTCTTTGGCTGACTTTACTTTTGTGTTGAAAAAAAATGTGACTGTCGAGCAAGTAAATAAAGCTTTAATCAAAGCCAGTCAATCACCAAGAATGAAAAATATTTTAGGCGTCACTGCTGAGCCAGTAGTTTCTTCAGATTTTATCAAAGATTCACGCAGTTCTATAGTTGATTTGTCATTGACCAAAGTAGTAGGGGGTAATATGGTAAAAATTATTGCTTGGTATGACAATGAGTGGGGATATTCTTGCCGGCTAGTAGAGATGATTTGGCAAATTGCTAAATAATTTTAAAAAATCGCCTCTAGGGCGATTTTTTGATATAATTATATATTATGTTATTATGCTAATATGTCTATAAATTTTTACAACAGCTTGAGTCGCAAAAAAGAGGAATTTAAGCCCATAAAAAAGGGTCAGGTAGGCCTTTATACTTGTGGTCCGACTGTTTATGATTATCCACATATTGGTAATTTTGTGCCTTATGTGTATTGGGATATTTTGAAACGTTTTTTGGTTTCCCAAAAGTATAAGATCAAGCATGTCATGAATATCACTGATGTTGGGCATTTGACTAGTGATGCTGATAGCGGTGAGGATAAAATGGAAAAAGCCAAAAAGCGAGAAGGCAAATCTGCTTGGGAAATAGCCGACTACTATATAAATATTTTTGAGCAAGATGCCAAAAAATTAAACATAATAGCGCCAAGCAAAACTTTGCGAGCAACCAAAACCATCAAGGAGCAAATAGAGTTTGTAAAAATTTTAGATAAAAAAGGTTTTTTGTATAAAACTTCCGATGGTCTATATTTTGATACCAGCAAGATCAAAGATTATGGTATTTTAGGTAATTTACAAAATGTTGATTTGCAAGAAGGAGCTAGAGTTGAAAAAAATAATGAAAAAAAACATTTGAGCGATTTTGCGGTCTGGAAATTTTCTCCAAAAGACTCGCAACGCGATATGGAATGGGATTCACCTTGGGGTGTGGGATTTCCGGGTTGGCACTTGGAGTGCTCGGTGATGAGCCGCCTGACTTTGGGTGATACTTTTGATATTCACGCTGGCGGTATGGACCATCTGACTGTGCATCACCCCAATGAAATGGCGCAATCAGAAGCAGTCACTGGCAAACAGCAAGCCAATTATTGGTTGCACAATGCTTTTATGAAATTTGATAATCAAAAGATGTCCAAGTCCTTGGGCAACATCACTACTGTGGCTGACTTAGCCAAGAAAAAAATATCGCCATTGGCTTATAGATATTTACTTTTGCAAAATCATTATCGCACGCCTTTGAATTTTTCTTGGGGATCACTGACCGCCGCGCAAACTGGTTTACAGAATATTGTAAAAAGTATTGCTACTCTGGATAAGCCCTCAAATCCTAGCAAAAAATATTTAGAGGAATTTTATCAAGCTTTGGGCGATGATTTGAATACTTCCAAGGCCATGGCTGTTTTACAACAGGCCTTGGCAAGCATTGAAGACGGGAGTATAAAATTAGCCACCATTTACAAAATGGATGAGGTATTGGGCTTGGATTTAAAAAATTTACGAAGCATGGCCTTACAAATACCAGAAATAGCTCAGGATTTATTAAAAAAGCGGGAAATAGCTAGACAAAATAAAGATTATAAATTAGCGGATGATTTGCGTGAGCAATTGAAAACTTTGGGTGTAGAAGTAGAGGATACGAGTAAGGGACAGCAAGCTATAAATATCCAGTTTTAATTAAATCATGTCACAGTTGATAATCAATCGTAACGAAAATTTATACGGCCCATCGCCTAAAGTTTTGGAAGTTATTAGAAATTTTTCAGCGGCTAATATTAGTCATTACCAAGAGGGTTATTACAACTCACCTTTAGCTCAAAAAATATCCGTGCAATTCGGTCTGCCCGAAGAACAGGTGATCATTTTCTACGGCTTGGAAGATTTTTTTAGAAATTTATTTTTGCAACTTGACTCCCAGCAAGATTCTATTTTGGTCAACCAATGGCATTTTGCTTATTTCAAAAAATACGCTGATTTTTTAGGGCTTAATTTTTTGGAATTTAGGATGATTGAAAATGACAGGGATTTTTCTTTTGATATTGATGATTGTCTGAAATTATACCAAAAACACCAGTCCAAAATATTAATACTAACATCGCCCAATAATCCCACTGGCAATGTTTTGCTTTTTCAGGATTTAGAAAAAGTATTAGCCAATATTACCAAAGACACCTTGTTGATATTGGATGAGGCCTATTATGGCTATGATAAAAATTATCAAGCAGATAAATATATTGAGCTTTTGAAAAAATATCCCAATCTGTTGATAGTCAGAACATTTTCCAAATATTATGCTTTGGCTGGCTTACGCATTGGTTATGCTCTGGTGGGCAAACAAGCCAAAGATGTGATAGCTTACCAGCATCGTTATTTGGGCTTTAGCACTATTTTGGAAAAAGCGGCCTTGGCTGCTTTGGATTCAGCTAGCTATTATGAAGAAACAGCCCAAAAAATTATTAAAGATAGAGATTGGTTGATAGAGCAGGTGCGGACTTTGACTAATTTTAAAATTTTTGACTCCCAAACTAATTTTGTTTTGGTAAAAGTAAATGAAAAAATAATAAACAAATTAAAAGAATCAATAGCCAAAGAAGATTTTACGATTGCTTTATTTTTGGCGGACAATATGATGCGAGTTTCTATTGGCTTGCCAGAACACAACAAAAGATTTTTTGAAATTTTGAAAAATATTGATATTTTATAAGTGGTATTTTAACCTTCGAGGTTGCTCCAACCTCGAAGGTTGTTTTGATTGCGTTTCTTGACAAAAAAGCCATCAGTGTTAGTATCTTGGGGTAAGGTAGCGTCTGGTTGCCTGAAAGCGGTGCCGCTCTGCTGCGCGCATACAGTTGGCTCAGGCCGCGATTAAGCCAATCAGGCGCTACCCCAATCGAACACTCTTTTGTTCCCGAATACGCTGGCGCTGTCCATGGACTTCCGCTGCACTCCCTCCAAACCCCCGCAGTGTCCAAGCCCAGGGCATCTTAGGAGGGTATCAATCCCTCCCGCCAGCGTTCCTTTGTGGGGCCCGTTGCTTTCGAAGCGCGGGTCCCTTTTCTATTTATTTGACAAAAAAGTTAACTATATACAGTGGATGATTTATTCCCAAAATTTTGACTGAAAAAATATTTTATTGTATTATTCAGGCAATATCAAATAAGAATGTAATATGTCTAAGCAAGAAAATTCAGCAAAAAAAGAGCGTATTTTAACTGGTATGCGACCAACTGGTAGTCTTCATTTAGGGCACTATGTTGGTGCTTTGGAAAACTGGGTTAAATTGCAAGAAAAATATGATTGCCATTTTTTGATTGCGGACTACCAAGCGTTTGGTGATTATGCTGATAATATTTCAAAAATTAGGGATTCTGTTGTTCAAGTAGCTATGGATTGGTTGTCGGTAGGGTTAGATCCAAATAAAACAACTTTTGTAATTCAAAGTTATGTTCCAGAGCATGCAGAACTCGCCATGCTTTTAAGCATGATTACCCCCAAAGCAATGATTGATCGTAATCCGACCTTGAAAGACGAATCAGCTTTGCAAAAAGACATCTCTTTAGGTTTTTATAATTATCCAGCTAGTCAAGCGGCTGATATTCTTTTGCCAAAAGCAAATTTAGTACCAGTTGGCGATGACCAATTACCACACATTGAGCTTACTCGTGAAATTGCCAGAAGATTTAATCGAATGTATGGTGATATTTTTTCCTTACCCAATGCTTTAGTAGGCAGAGTGCCACGTTTAGTTGGTATTGATGGTAAAGCAAAAATGAGTAAGAGTTTGGGAAATTGTATTTATTTATCCGATAGTCCAGAAATAGTTGAAAAAAAAGTGAAAAAAATGTTTACAGATCCTACTAGATTAAAAGCGACTGATCCTGGGCATATTGAAGGTAATGTTGTTTTTATTTACTTAGATGCTTTTTATCACGATACTGTAGAATTAGAAAATATAAAAAAAGAATATATTGCCGGAAAGATTAGTGATAGCGCGGTTAAGGGTATATTAACTGATTTATTAAATAAATTTTTAGAGCCAATTAGAGAGAAGAGAGCTTTTTATCAAGCTCATCCAGAAGTCGTTAGGAATGCCCTAATCAAGGGCACTCAAAAAGCTAAAAAAGTAGCTGCAGCAACTATGTTAGAAGTAAGGGAAGCCATGAAAATAACGGGTTATGAAGATATTAAAAATATCAAAGAAATAATTTTATGAAGAATAAAACAATTATTGTTAATGTTTTGGGTGCTGATCAGCAAGTAGTAAGCGTCAAATTATAATATTAAAAATCGGCCAGCCGTGTCAAACGCGGTTGGCACTTGTGTTGACATGTTCAGTGCTGCGTGCTTCACTGGTATAGTCTTCCACAATGTACCTTGAAAAAAAGTTGTAACAAACCGTAAACCGGAGGTTTTAGCATGAACTCAGTAAACCGTGTAAGATTGATTGATGTTTTTCTAACTTTGGTGAGAATTTTGAGTCCTTCCAGCCACGAGGAGGAGTTTGCTATTTTTTTGATCCAAAAGCTTGAAAAAATGGGGTTAGTTGTCGTTCGGGATATGTATGGAAATATTGTTGCGAAATTAAATGGTCTCGGTAAACCGATGGTACTTTGCGCTCATCTTGATACCGTCGAAGTTGGCGGTAATAGTATAAGTGTCGTTTCTCGGGACGGTATGATTACTAGCGATGGCACGACAATTCTTGGAGCCGATAATAAAGATTCTATTGCGGCCATCATTGAAGCATTAACCGTAATTATTGAAAATAATATTCCCCATCGCTCGGTTGAGGTTGTTTTGACCAGAGAAGAGGAGCTCATTTCTCGCGGAGCAAAGAATTTAGACTTTTCTTTGATTGCTGGTGAAGAATGTGTTATTTCCGATATTTCAGCGCCATATGGTCTAATCGCTTTGAGTGCCCCATATAATTATAAGTTTAATATTGTTGTTCATGGCAAACGTAGTCATGTCAAAGAACCGGAAAATGGTGTCAATGTTCTCAAAATCTTAGCCAGAGCTATCGAGGTTGAGAACATGCCGTTGGGTAGGGTGGGAGAGGTAACAACCGTCAATATCGCTTATCAGTATTTGGGGCTGGAGGGCGTTATTAATAGAGGCGGCATCAGTCCTGCCGAATTAGGTCTTCTTGGTCGTAATACCATTCCGGATCTGTGTGTGGTTCACGGAGAAGTAAGAAGTCTTGATGGCAGTGCGCTCAGCAATGTTTTGGTGGCGATTGAGCAGGCATTTAAGGTGGCCACTTCTCATTTTGGTGGTAGTATGGAATTTGATCACGAAAAGTTAGCCGATGGTTATCTTTATCATCAAGACGATCCTTTAGTTGCCAGAGTTAGAACCATTTTTCAGCAACAGGGTGTGGAACCACAATTTTTCCATTCCATTGGTGGTTCGGATGCCAACTTTTTGATTGAGCATGGACTGAAATCATTGGTCATTAGTTCAGCTCATAGAGATAATCATCAGAAATCAGAATATGTGGTGGTTGATGAATTGGTTCTGCTAGCTGATTTCTATCTTAGGTTACTGGTTTGTTCATAGTTGAGTTTCACAAAACCGACGTGTTTGCAACAGCACTTGCAATAACGTCGGTTTTTATTTAGATGCTCGAATAAATTTTTTAACTTTTTTTGGGTCTATCCTTTGGCTATATTTTTTGACATTTCTTTCACCCTTAATAGACGTACCAGTTTTTAAAGAAGTGCTTATTATAACGCCATTGGCATATTTTAGTAAAGTTTTAATATTATTTTGATCAGCGCCGCTACCAATAAATATTGGGAAATTGCCGACAGCTTGTCTCAATTTTTTTAGTTCATCAAAATCTGGTGCTTTCCCAGTCCAGGGACCAGTGATGATCAAAGCGTCAGAACCATTTTTTATGGCTAGTTTAGCAGACTGATGGAGGGAATATTTTGATAATAGTTTAGCATGCTTAACGTGGATATCGGTGAACAATAAAACATCGTTGGCTTTTATTTGTTGGCGATATTTTATAGCTTCTTTGTATACTGGCTTGACTATACCGCAGCCAGTCTTTACTTTATCTACAAAGACTGATATTCTAATGAATTTTAAATTTAAAGTTTTAGCTATACTTAAGCTAGTTTTATAATCATTCCACAAGGTGCTGATCCCAATTGGCAATTTATTTTTGGGTTTGATTTTTTTACTCAGATAGGTCATGGCGGTAATGGTACCTGGTTCCACAAGGATTTTATGGGGAAGGTCATAGTTATTTTCTAAAATAACAGAATTAACGCCATTAGTCGTAAAAGCGTCTAGATCAGCTAATGCGTTTTTTAGACTAACATCAAATCCAGGAAAATCGGGGTAGCCCAAAAGAGGCGGGAAATGTAGAGCGCCAATAATAATATTTTTATTTTTTCCAAAAACTTTTATTATTGTTTGTGGCATTATATTTTTATTATAGTAAAATTTAGCTGAAAAGTATAGGAGACGGGTCACAGTTTTTTCTGTGACCCGTCTTTATTTGACTGTCTATTGGCGTGGCAACATGTGCTGTACGTTCAACATGGTTCTGAGCGGTTGGCCACTATAGAGGATTTCTTCAGCCAACCTGAAGGCCTTGGTCAGGTTGTCACTTTTGCCAGCCAACTTAAACAAGATGGCGGCATTGGCAATAACCAGATTAGAGCGTGGACCAGGATATTTACCCTGCAGAAGAGATAAGGAATACGGCCCCTTACTACCAATAGGGTTGACATCTTCAACGTCAATGGTCTCAACACCGAAATCCGTAGCTGTGAGTTGATACTCTACAATGTGGCCATCGCAGAGTTCGGCTACCTGTGTGCCACCGGCACAAAGTGAAACTTCATCCATACCTTGAGTCTGGTCAGGATCGACAAAGCCACGAACGAAAATACCATGTTGCAAGCTCGTGATCTGACGTTGGTTCAGGATAAGGTAAGCTTCGGCTACGATGCGGGCCGGAATCAACTGATTGAGCCCGACAACACGATGCGTCAGCTTGTTGGGGTGTAGAGGATTGGTGATCGGGCCAATAATGTCGTTCATATGGGGTAGCTTAGCGATGGCATGAGTTTGGAGGTGGATTTTTTTGTAGCGGATATCAGTAGCCTCAGTATAGGCAAAGTGATGTTTTTCCAGGCAGGTAGTTACTGCTCTAGCATCAGCAAAGGTATCAATGCCACAGATCAGAGAGACAAAATCAGAGCTGCCATAGTGACCCTTATCGGCATTGGCCGGAGAACCGTGTTTGCACATCGGGACGCCAGCACTAGCCGCGATCAAAGCGGCCAAAGTACTGATATTAGCAGTGACCACCAGATCACCACCCATACCACAATTATCCATGGCAAATTCAAGGTCCGGATTCAGAAAGCCAAATTCGGACTTGGCGATGTCATGGTCAAAGATGGCAGCGCAAATGCCAGCGATCTGTTCGGCAGCATTATTGGGGAGATAATGACCATGAAATTGAAGGATGCGGCTAGTAAGTTGCCATTTGTAGGTGGCCTGGCTATGCAGGGCCGACAAAACAGCAATACTCTGAATTTGTGCTAAAGCGTCACCATCACAACCAGTTAGTGCGTAGCGACCCAGCTCATATGCCTCATCGTAGTTCAGAGGGATATTCAAATAGGCATGTTCTTTGAGCAGGTGTTTGACGTTGATCATGGTTCTGTCGACCTTTCTGGCTATTAAAGCCATGTAATTTGTTACAGTCAAATTGTGAAGGAACATTTAGGGAAGAGTTTTAAACAAAAAACTTCCCATCCTCAATTTGTATATAAAATATACAAACAAAGGACGAGAAGCTTCCCGTGGTGCCACCTTTGTTGCCTGAAAATAAAATCAGACCTCTTTTACCGACTCAGACTCTATAATTATACAGACGACATCGGTTATCCTATGATTACGGAGGAAGCCGGGTTTCCACTAACGCAGAAACCATCCTGCTATATTTAGCTAATCTGATCCCAACCCCTTAAATTTTAAATATGAATTTAAGGGAATCAAACTATGGATTTTTTTGAAAAAATGTACTTTTTATCAGTATAACAGTTTAATTGTCTTTGTCAACCCCTTGTACAGTTAGCAGGTGCTAACTGTACGGATCCAATAACAATCATGACTTGACAAAAAAATATATTGTGCTAATCTAGTCTAATAAATGTACTTCGGTTGAAATTACTCGGTAATGGGGGCGCGTCGGTTAATTGGTTAAACCACCGGTCTCCAAAACCGGGACTGAGGGTTCGAGTCCCTCCGCGCCTGCCATTCTTTTTTCAAGAATGCTGTTGGATCACTTCTTTCGGGGAGTGATTTTTTTTATTGACAAAAAGTAGCCCATATGTTAATGTTTTGTCAATTTAAATAAGTTCATTTACATCCAAAAACGCCATATAAATGGTCGTTTTTTCAAATAGAAGTATTTAAGAGCAAAGTCCTTATAAAAATCACAGCACTACCAGTAAACCGAGGTAATTTCAAGCAAGTACACCCTGCCACGAGAGGAGACTGAGATGTCGCGCCGAATATTGACAGGCATGAGGACAACCGGCCGATTGCACTTGGGGCATTATGTTGGTGCCCTTGACAATTGGCTGAAGCTTCAGTATGAGTATGACTGTTTCTTTCTGTTAGCTGATGTGCAGGCCCTGACCACACATTTTGACAGGGTCGCCGAGCTGGAAGAATCCGTGAGACAAGTAGTTATCGATTGGCTTTCGGTCGGCCTTGATGCGGATCGTGCAGCATTTGTGTTGCAATCAGCGGTTATGGAATATCCAGAGCTGACGGTCTATCTTTCCATGTTAACGAACATGGGTGTCTTGGAAAGAAACCCAACACTCAAGGAGGAAATCAAAGCTCACGGAATGGGTGTCGTCAATCTTGGATTCATGATGTATCCTGTTTCGCAGGCTGCTGACATTTTGCTTTTTAGTCCCTCCCCGGGAGACATTGGCTCCGAATTGTTGGTGCCGGTAGGTGAGGATCAGATCCCACACATTGAATTGTGTAGGGATATCGCTGTTCGCTTCAATCGGCAGTATGGCAACATCTTCGTTCCACCCCAGGCCAAGGTTGGTCTGGTTCCGCGTTTGGGCGATCTTAGTGGCGGTCAGAAGAAGATGGGCAAAAGTTATGGCAATGCCATCTTTTTGTCCGACAACGTCGACGTGGTCAGAGAAAAGGTACGTCAGGGCACGACTGATCCGCAGAAAATGCGACGTGGTGACCCTGGTCGTCCCGAGCTTTGCCCGATCTATTCCTACCACGATATTTTCAACGTTGATGAATCACTGTCATTGGCGGCGGATTGTCGCTCCGGAAGATTGGGCTGCGTAGAATGCAAGACCAAATTGGCCTCAGCTCTGAATGCAAGGATTGATCCCATTCGGCAATGCCGATCGGAGATTGAGGCCAATCCTGATCTTATCGGGAGCGCGATCTGGGAAGGAACTGCTAGAGCACGAGTCATTGGCCAGGACACAATGAGCAAGGTGCGTAATGCTATGCACCTAGACTATCCTAGACTTCGGATCAAATGATCGAAGGAGGCGAACGGTCATGGAGCAAAATGCCGGGTTGTTCACGAGGCGATGGCCTACCTATGGGTTGGGTTATGACCGGATCAGAGTGGCTTTGGCTGAAAAGCTGGAAGCCAACATCAAGTGGGGCGAGGTTCCGATTCTTGGTTTTCCCAGTATGGCTCCTCATCCTCTTGGTCTGGATGTGATGAGCGAATTTATGGCTCGTCATACCAACGCCATCTTGACCCAGACTCGTGGTCCCGGTGAAAAGGGTTTTGATGGCGTTCATGATATCGAGAGTGACCTGATCAGCATGGTTGGTCATTTGCTAGGTGCCACGGATGTTGATGGTTATGTGGCTTCTGGTGGCACCGAAGCCAATATCATGGGCCTGTGGATAGGTCGTGAGAAATTGCGTAAAGAGGTGCCTCTTCCCAATGATCGCAGAGTTGCGGTCTTGGCTTCGCCGGCATCTCACTATAGCCTGCGCAAGGCTTGCAATATCTTGGACATGGGCGAAGGACATTGGGAAGAATGTCCCCAGCACTGTGTCGATCCCATGCATGGGGTCAAGCTTATGCATCACTTTGTGCCGGCTAGCGATGGTAGTGGTTTGCACTTTGTGCCCTGCAATGGTCGTGGACAGATCGACGTTGAAGAGCTTGAGCGCAGAATTAAGTATCTGTACTCACACCACGGTATCAGGCGCTTTATCATTTTTCTCAATGAGGGAACGACGATGACGGGCGCCATGGATGATGTCAGTGGTGTCGGCTCGTTGGTCTCCGCTCTGCGCAACCAAGTCGGTATGGGTTGGGACTTTTACATTCATGTGGATGCTGCCTACGGCGGTTTTGTTTACCCGTTCTTGTTGCCTGACGCTACTTGGGGTTTTCGTGTGCCCGAAGTCGACTCGATGACGGCCGATCCCTACAAGATGGGTCAGTGTCCTTTGGCTCAGGGAATTTTCTTGTGTCGCAAGCCGTCGGGTGATCCTTACTCTCATGCTGGTCCGCAGAGGTTCATTCAGCGTAAGGCCGGCTATGTACACGGCGGTTGCGATGACACCCTGATCGGTTCTCGAGCTGGGGCTTATGCGGCAGCTTGCTGGGCCGTCTTCATGGCCGAAGGTTTCGAGGGTTTTTCCCAGATGCATCGTGCGTCTGCTGTCATGGCTGCCTATTTGGCGGAGCAGATCGAACAGAGGATCGGACTGCAGTGTGTCCAGAACTTGAACATGGTGGCTGTCTATTTGCCCACCAATCTGCCCTTTGAGATTTGGCGTGGCTTGGACAGCGACTTTGTCCGCAAGTACTTCTTGATGTGGGATTGGTTTGGTACCGATCCCGAAAATCCCGACTCTCATCCGCAGAAGGTGATGAAATTCAACATTACCCGCGATGTTCAGCGGTCGGTTGTTAATCGGTTCATTGACGAGCTTTCGATCCTTTTGCAAGGGAGGGAAGTATAGGGTGACAGCATCGTTAACCGAACACGCAACAAGGTCTCCAAACGCAAGTGCGGAGACCTTTTCTATTTGATTTTTGTTAATACTTATTGAGAGCTAGTAAATTTGACAAAAAATCCCAAAAACTCTATATTTATACCACGGACGGCTTAAATGACAAGACGGCGTTATGACACTAGACACTTTAATTCTAACAGTAGTTTGGCTGATCAATCTGGGCTTGTTGTTTTTTATACTCTTCAATAAAAATAAGCAAAGACGCTGGCCAATTTTCAGCATGGTTTTTTTGTTGTGGCTATGGCAGAGCAGTGAGCTGATTAATATTTTATTTTTATTACGCAGTCAGGCCTTGCTGTTGGGAGTGCGTGCTGGCTTATTGCCGACACTGTATATTGCCCCGGCCTTTGTCTGGCTTAGTTATTCGCTAGTTGACAGTTGGAAAAAAATTCGTCGTTTCCAGCATCTTTTTTTCCTGCCTGCCTACATCATGTCACCCTTTGTTTTTAGTAAATATAATGTCAGCAGTATTGTTGTCAGCCAAAACAGTGTCGCTTATGTGCCGGGACCTATTTATTTTTATTTTGCTGCCTATTTTATCATTCTGATGTCTTGGGGTTTAGTGGTGTTGATTCGTCAGCGCAGTCGTTATGATCAAATAGTAAAAAAACAAATTGACTATATTTTTGTAGCCACAGCTTTGACGGCTATTTTTGCTTTAATTTTTATTTTTGTCTTGCCGCTTTTGGGAGTGACGGAGTTTTATTATATGGGAGTTAATAGCAGTGTGATATTTACCACTATTGTAGTGTATGCTTTGTTTCGCTACCGCTTTTTGGATTTGAAAATAAGTTTTTATAAGGTCTTGGTCAACTTAGTGCGCTTGCTTTTGACGGGCTTGGTTTATGCTTTGTTGTATTTGGTGCTTATTGGGCCAGTGCAGGTGGATTTTTCTAATACTGTGAATGGTGTTTTGTTTTTAATATTTTTTGGCTTGACGGCGCCTATTTTATTTGATCTAGCCAGTATAGTGGCCAAGTTTTTTATTTATCATCCTTTGGAGCGGATTATCCAAGCCGAAGAAAACATTGCCGTTATCTTGCGCTCCAGCCGTGATCTCAATAGATTGATGTCATCACTGTCCAAAGAAATTGCCCAAGTGATTGACTACAAGGAAATATTTATTTATTTGTCCAAGCGCGGTGATGCTAATTTTTTTCATCAGGTTTTTCCAGTGGGCGAGCGCACATTGCATATGGAGCAGGATTTACTTTTGAAATATTTGGCCAAAAATCAAGATCTACTGCACAGCCCAGAAGTTCATTATTTGGGCACTGACCTTAAGCTGAGCCAAGAGTTAGTTAACCACCATATTGACATATCTTTCCCAATATACTATAATAATCAGCTTTTGGGAGTAGTCATGCTGGACAACAACAAAAAGCTGATTTACCAACAGCAATTAGATTTTTTGAAAGAAGTTAATAAATATTTGGATATTGCCATTGGCAGTTTATTGCTTTATCAGCAGGCCATGGCTAATAAAGAAGAAAAATAGCAGGTTTTTCAATATTAATTGATAAATATGACTGTAGAAAATTTATTATTATTGATTGCGGGCTTGGTGAATTTAATGATGTTTTTTGTGGTTATTAGCCGTGGTTTTAATAATAAAATAAATTTGTATTTTGGTCTGCTTACTTTTTTTAATTTTTTGTGGACTATTAGTTTGTTGATTGCTCGAATGGGCGAAAATATTAATTTTTGGTATTATGGCGGTGCGCTTTTGGCCTACCCAATTGCTCTAGGAATAGCCCTTTCACTCTACTTTTTTTCCAAATATTTTCCATTGCAAACTAATAAAAATAAAAAAATCTATGATCTGGCGATTTTGGTGCCAGCTTTTATTTTATCAATAATCGTTTATACAAAAGGGGCGTTTGTGTTGAGTTTTACCAAAGATTTGGCTAGAAACGAGTACACTTTATATGTGAATAAACCGTTTTATATTCTATACGGGGTTTATTTTATTGTTGTAGCTTTATTAGCCCTACTGAATTTATATCGTAAAATTAAAATGCCAGACATTTATTTTAAAAAACAAACTTTAATATTATTTATTGCTATTTTAATAGGTTTGGTTTTTGGCGCTTATTTTGATTTGATACTCTGTTATTTTGCCAATTATCATTATGCTTGGTTTGGCCCAGTATTCACTTTGTTCATGAATGCCGTTGTTTTTTATTTTATTATCTCACCTCGAGAAAAAATAAGTAATTAAAGATATGACCCTAACTGACTCGCAAAATTTAATTTTATCAATTACTGGTTTGACAAATTTAGGCATGAGTTTGTTTGTTTTTTTTCGTGGCCAAAAAAATAAAATAAATTTATATTTTAGCTTGATGACCTTTTTTGTTTTTTTGTGGTCTGTTAGTTTAGTTTTTTATAATATTAGCCTAAGCGAAGAAGCTTTGAGATTTTTCTCTAGTCTGCCATACACCATGGCCTGGTTGGTTATAGTTTTTTTATTCTACTTTTCTCTCTATTTTCCTTATAAAAAAATTCAAATAAATAAATTATTTAAATGGTTAATAAATATTGTTAGTATTTTAATTATTATCTATACTACATTTGGTTACAATTATTTTGTAGATAGCGTTCGTATTGGATCAATAAATTTTGCAACTTATAATAATGTGGGGTACACAATATATGCTAGTTTCATGGTTTTAGTAATTTTTTCAGCAATTTACTTTCTAGTCAATAAATATATAAAATCAGACGGAATATTTAGAACCCAAATCGGCCTTGTTTTATTCGGAGTTATCATGGGCACTGCTTTTGGTAGTTA
Source organism: uncultured Gammaproteobacteria bacterium (assembly GCA_964540095.1). Taxonomy (GTDB): domain Bacteria; phylum Patescibacteriota; class Patescibacteriia; order UBA1558; family GWA2-36-10; genus CALMZN01. The sequence goes on from CAZILH010000005.1 coordinate 23,469, forward strand.
CTTTAATCTATTTTCCATGTATAAAGATAATTTTACTTCCATTCACATGGGCCCATTATTTACTCTGTTTATCAATCTAGTTGTTTTTGGTTTCATTATTTCGTCTAAAGAAAAAATAAGTAATTAAAATATGATAATTTTTTCAACTCAAAATTTTATTTTGTTAATCGCGGCTCTGGTTAATTTATTTATGACCATTTTCGTTTTTAGACGGGGTATGAAGAATAAAATTAATTTGTACTTTAGCTTATTGACCTTTTTTAATTTCACTTGGAGTTTGGGATTATTAATCTCACGCTCTGTTCCAGATATAAATTTAGTTAGTTTGTTTGCTAGGAGCACCTATGTTTCCGCATTAGGAATTGTTATATTTTTATTTTATTTTGTCCATCATTTTCCTTATCAAATTGAAAAATTAAAAAAAGGTTATCATTTTTTTATTTTATTGATAGCGATAATTTTATCATTTTTTATTTATACCAAGGGATTTATCACCGAGACAGTTAGGGCTTATAGCAATTATGAATATATTTCTTATTACAATGAGGCGGGCTTTTTTCTTTATACCGCTTATTTTGTTATATTGGCAGTTTGGGCCTTATGTAAGTTATTCAAAAAATATAAGTTAGCAGAGGGTATGGTAAAGCAGCAGATAAAAATGTTATTGTTTGCGATTATTATTGGTTTGACATTTGGAAGCTATTTTGATTTATTTATTGAATATTTTAACGATTATAGGTTTAATTGGCTTGGCCCAATTTTTACGGTTTTAATGAACTTTATTGTTGTATTTTTTGTTATCTCCCCTAAAGAAAAAATCAATGACTAAAGTAAGAAAAAAAATTACTTTGTTGTTGGCTGGTGGCACGGCTTTGCTAGATCAGAACAAAAGGTTGCTTACTGTCCAGAGTCCTGATGATATTGAAATCTGGCTCAAGCAAATGCCCGAGCTTGGCCTACTAGCCGAGATTGAGCCGATTTTTATTGCCTCGGAAGACAGTATTTTGACATCTGAACATTGGCAAGAAATGGCCAAGCAGATTGCTGAACGCTTGGATTCTAGCAGTGGTTTTGTGGTAGTTTCGCGTTCTGACCAACTGCTGATGACCGCTAGTATTTTGAGTTTTTTATTGCAGAATATAAAAAAAACAGTGGTTTTGACCTCAGCTATCCGTAGCGGGACAACTGAGCTAGGAAAAAACATTGTTGGCCAAAAAAACGATTTGGGCTTGCGTTCCAACCTGATCAATGCTTTTCAGGTCTTGGATTATAATTTGCCCACACCAGCTATTATGTTTGGCACTAGATTAATTCCCGGAGTAAAAGCAACAAATGATAATAATGAGGGGCTCAACATATTTGCTAGCCGAGATGATAATTATTGGGGTAGGGTGGACTTTGGTATTAGCGTCAAATCGGGCTTGGCCTATCACACCGCCAAACCAAAAATTTATAACAGAATCAAAGCCAATATTTTTGTTTTTGACGATTTGCCGGGCTTGGCTTGGCCGATAAATTTTGGACAGAATAATTACGAAGCTATTTTTATTAAACTCAATCACCAAAACAAATTAGAACCAGCCAAAATAAAACAAATCAAGGACTCTAAAGTTCCAGTATTTCTGTATCACCAAGCTTTGGTATTTGGTCCTGATGAAGCAATAATCATGACAGCTTGTACTTTTGAATCAGCCCTAGCCAAGGCCATGTGGGCCATGGCCAACAAGGACAAGATTATTTCCTTTGACCAAATTGGTCAGCAGAATTTTATTGGTGAGTTAATATAAGGTAGAAAATTTATGCATATTTATTTTTATAACAATTCCAGCGACACTGACCAAAACAGTCAGCAAATTTTGCAATATTTACGTCGCGTTGGCGCCACAGTCATCAGTGAAACTTCCACCAAAAAAGCCAGTTCTGATGCCACTAGCTTGCCAATGGATAAGGTTGATGCTTTGGTGATTTATGGCCAACGGCTAGACGCCCAAGGCGGCTATTGGTTAGCTTGGGCCGTGTCCAAAAACAAAGACATTTTGTGCTTGTTGCCTGCTGGCGCTAAAATTGATCAGGCCTTGGAGCATTTATTGGTGGACAAAACAGTGGCCAAAAAATTGCGTCTGGAACGCTATCAAAACAAAGATGCTTTGGAAAAAGTAGCCAGTTTTTTGGAATCTTTGGGACAGGAAAATTTGGCCGAATTATATAATATCAAATACACTTTACGTTTGTCACGCAAAATCAATGAATACTTGGATTGGAAAAGTGTATCTACTAAAATAGACAAAGCTACTTTATTGAGACAGCAAATACAAAACTTAATGGACAATGATAAAGAATGGCAAAACTATTTGTCGACTAAGTTTAAAATCAAAAAATAATTATGCAAAAATCTGTTGTCAGCAAACACTTTACTTTTTTACCGGATGTCTCACCCAAAGCCCAACCCTTTGTCATCCACGCGGAGTCCAGCAGCACTTTGGTTATTTTGATTCATGGCTTTTCTAGCTCGCCCTATATTTTTCATGATTTAGCTGAATATTTGTCCAGTCATGGCATAGACACAGAGACAGTTTTGTTGGCTGGACATGGTCGGGATTTCAAAGCTCTGCAAAAAAGTACGGCCTTGGACTGGTACCAGTCAGCCGAAAAAGTATTGCACAAAAATTTATCCCATTACCAAAATATTTTTGTGATTGGTGAATCATTTGGTAGTAATGTTGCTGTGCATCTGGCCGCGCACTACCCCAAGCTCAAAGGAGTAGTGACCATAAGCATGCCGGTTTTTTTGTGGAAAGAAAAAGCGATTCGTTTTTTTCTGCCCCTAGCCGCTCTGGTCACCAACAAGTACAAAAAAAGATGGATAGATGTGCAGGATGTGCGCCAGATCAAAGAATTGGGCCGGCATTTATATCTGCCAATAGCCAGTATAAAAAATTTCTATAAATTTATTGATAATTTTACTAAAAAAGAAGCGCATCAGGTGCGTATTCCAACTTTGATCATCCACTCTCGAAATGATCGCGTTTCTCAAGTGTATAGTTCCCAGTGGTTTTTTGAACAGATCAAGCACAAAAACAAAGAGCTTTATATCTTGGACAAAGAAAATCATCACTTGATCCACAAAACTAGAAATGATTTGGTTTTTGAAAAAATTACTCGTTTTATTAAGGAGAATAGTGATAGTTTTGACGCTTAAAATAATATCTGTTAAAATTTCTACCTACAACACATAAGATGAATAAGAAAAAAAATAAAATTTTTATTGGTCTAGCTTGGCCCTATGCCAATGGCTCTTTGCATTTGGGACATTTGGCTGGACTATTGGGCGGGGATATTGTGGCTCGCTATTATCGCCTAAGTGGCAGAGATGTTTTGATGGTCTCGGGTAGTGATTGCCATGGCACGCCTATTGCCGTGGAAGCTGACAAACAAAATGTGGCGCCAGAGACAATTGCTGAAAAATATCATGCTGAGTTCAAAGATATATTTTTAAATAAATTAAATTTTTCTTTTGACTGCTATACCAAAACAACTACTAAAAATCACGAACAAGTAGTGCAGGAATTTTTTTTGGATCTCCAAAAAAAGGGTTATATTTATTCCAAATTCGAAGATCTGGCCTATTGTGAAAAATGCCAAAGATTTTTGCCGGATCGCTATGTCGAGGGCGAATGTCCCAAGTGTCACTTTGAAAACGCCAGAGGGGATCAGTGTGATAATTGTGGGTCATTGCTGGATGCCAATCAGTTGATTAATCCGCGTTGCAAAACTTGCGGTTCCACGCCTATTTGGAAACCATCCGAGCATTTTTTCTTGAAATTATCGGGCTTCCAAAAACAACTGGAAAAGTGGGTAGCCAAGAGTCAGGGTTGGCGAGCCAATGCCAAAAATTTTACTTTAAATTTTTTGCAAGAGGGTTTGCATGATCGAGCCATTACTCGTGACACTAATTGGGGCATAGACATACCATTACCCGGCTATGAGGCCAAAAAAATATATGTCTGGTTTGAAGCCGTGATTGGCTATTTTTCAGCTAGTCGGGAATGGGCTGAAAACAGGGGTGAGCCAAAGGCCTGGCAAGATTTTTGGCAGAATGATTCGGCTCGACACTATTATTTTCACGGCAAAGATAACATTCCTTTTCATGCTGTGATTTGGCCGGCCATACTTTTGGGTCACGGAGATTTGCACTTGCCTGATTATATTATATCGTCAGAATTTTTGACCATAGAAAACAAGCAATTTTCCAAAAGTCGTCATTGGGCAGTATGGTTGCCGGATTTTTTGTCCAAATTCGAGGCCGACACTATTCGATATTATTTGGTGATCAGCGGTCCAGAGACATCGGACGCGGATTTTTCTTGGGCTGAGTATCAAGTCAAAGTCAACTCGGAACTGATTGGCAAGTTTGGCAATTTGGTTAATAGAGTTTTTTCTTTTGTGGCTAAGCATTGTCCGGATGGATTACACGAATCAGACATCAAACTTGATAAGTCGGCCAAAGATTTATTGAAGTTGACTGAGCAGGCCTTTGCTAGCGTGGGGGAGAATATTACCAAAGCAAAATTTAGGGATAGTATCAAAATTATTTTAAATCTAGCCGAAAGCGCCAATCGCTATCTAGAAGAGACCTCGCCTTGGAAGCAAATAGGTACTGATCGGGCTTCAGCTGAGCGCTCATTGTTTGTGGCTAGCCAAGTAATTTACAATTTGGCCACTTTGCTTAATCCCTTTATACCCGAGGGCACTGACAAAATATTGGCTATGCTTGGTCAGGAAAGAGATCAAAAAAATGGCTGGCAGTATGTCTTATTACCAAACATCAAGATCGCTAAAGTTGAACCATTGTTTGCCAGAATAGAGGACGAGGTAGTAGAGCAAGAAGTCAAAGCTTTAGGTAAATAGTAAATTATTTAATCAATTAACAAAGAACGAGTCCCCGGGCTTGTTTTTTGTTTTTTAACTATTGTATATAGTGGGCTATTTATGTTAAAATATAGTTGTTTAATTGCCTATGTCCAGCACAATTATTGCTAATTTCTTAGAAGTGGTTCGCGAGTTTGGTCAGCGTCCTTCTTTGGGTTTTTTGGTGCAAGGTCAGTATCAAACAATTAGTTATCAAGAGCTCAACAATTTACGCAGTCAGTTGGCCGAATATTGGCAAAAAAATAACTATATTAAGGGTGAGAAAATAGCTGTTATGTTGCCCAATAGCGCGGAGTGGGTCATGGCTGATCTGGCTGTGGCTACTTTGGGTTTAGTTTTAGTGCCTGTGCACTATACTTATCCAGAAAAGTATTTAGAAACAATAGTTAGTCATTCTGGCGCTAAATATTTGTTGATTAACCAAGAATTATTTAACAAATACCAAAATAGTATCCTGTCCTTGCCAGTCAAAGAAATATATGTAGTTGGTTTGACCCAAAGCATTGACGATAAGAGGGTTTTGACTTGGCCAGTTTTTGATAAGAGTAAAGCAGTTAATATTGAAGCTATTTCTCAAGAAGATGATTTGCATACCATTATCTATACTTCTGGGACTACGGGCGACCCCAAAGGTGTGATGCTTTCACAGAAGAATTTGGTCAGCGATGCTCAATCAGCTCGACGCAATGTGCCAATCTATGAAAGTGATAAATTTTTTTCCTTTTTGCCCTTGTCGCACGCTTTTGAAAGAATGGCTGGCTATTATAGTCCGCTTTTTACGGGTTGTAGTATTTATTACGCCGTGAGCGCCAAGACCATGATTGATGATATTAAGTTGGTTCAGCCCACTGTCTTGCCTTGTGTGCCCAGAATATTTGAAAAAATATACGCCAAGGTTTTTGAGCAAATCAAGAGCGGTAGTAATTTTAAAAGAAAATTATTTTATCGCACTCTCAATTTAGTTGATGCCAAGAAAAAAAGACAACTTAATTTCATAGAAAAATGGCAGTATAATATTTTGGATTATTTGGTGCTCAAGAAAATCAGGAATATTTTGGGTGGTAAGTTGCGGTTGGCTATCTCAGGTGGCGCCTCGCTCAACCCAGCTATTGCCAAATTTTTTGATAGTTTGGGTCTGAAACTGATTGAGGGCTATGGTCTGACCGAGGCCTCGCCAATAGTGGCTGTCAATCATCCGGATAATTATAAGTTTGGTACAGTGGGTTTACCTTTGGATTGTAATCAGATTAAGTTGTCGACGGAAAAAGAAATATTGCTTAAAGGCGATAATATAATGTCTGGTTATTATGACAATGAAATATTGAGTCAGGAAGCTTTTGACGCCGATGGTTGGCTGCGCACTGGAGATTTGGGATTTTTTGATAATGATGGTTTTTTGACTATCATTGGTCGAGCCAAAGATGTGATAGTGCTATCAACTGGCAAAAATATTTTCCCAGAGCCAATAGAATATGATCTGAACGCCAGCAAATATATCAGTCAAAGCATGGTTTATGGCGATAAGCAAAAAGCTTTGTCGGCCTTTATTGTCCCAGATATGGGCGAATTAAAAAAGTGGTGTGAACAGGCAAGTATAGAGTTTAAATTACCAGAAGTGTTGGAGTTGGTGGCTGTAAAAGATCTTTATACTCAAGCCATTGACGAATCATTAAAAGGTCTGTCAAAAAATGAAAAAGTGGTTAATTTTAGATTAATTGCTGAGGAGTTTAGCGTGGAGAATGGAATGTTGACCATTACTTTGAAATTGAGAAGGCGGAATATTTTAAGTAAGTATTTATTATTTTAATTTTATAAGAATATGGAAGAAATTTTAAGGAGCATTAGGTATATAAAAAAAAATGCATTTTATCCTAAAGTGCATACAGTAGATAGCGCTCACGGACCGATGGTAAAAATTGAAGGAAGAGATATTTTGTTGATGTCCTCTAATAGTTATTTGGGTCTAAATAATCACCCGGAAATTGTAAGAGCAGCGATATCCGCGGCATCAGAATTTGGCGTTGGCGCAGGAAGCGCTAGGTTGCTTTCGGGTACACTTAAACCCCACGTAGAAGCTGAAAAAGCGTTGGCTGGGTTAAAAAATGAGGAGGCTGCAATTCTTTTTACGGCGGGATTTCTTGTTAATATGGGTACTATACCAGCACTGATGAATGTTTTTAGCTTGGAGCAAGATAGAAAAATTGATAAAGGTATTATATTTAGTGACGAGTATAATCATAATTGTATTATCATTGGGTCAAAGTTAAGTGGTGCCGAGAAAGAAGTGTATAAACATCTGAATTTGAATGATTTAGAAGAAAGATTAAGTAAATATCCAAAAGAAAGAAGAAAGCTTATAGTAACGGATGGTGTTTTTAGTTTAGATGGTGATATTGCACCACTGGATGAATTAGTAAAACTGTCAGAAAAATATAATGCTATGCTTATGGTTGATGATGCACATGCTACTGGCGTTTTAGGTGACCATGGTGGCGGCACTGTTGATTATTTTAAATTACCAAGAGGTAAGGTTGATGTTGTTATGGGTACAGCAAGTAAAGGGTTAGGAGTGAGTGCTGGGTTTGTATCCGGGGGCCAAGAGTTAATGGATTATTTAAGAATTACGGCCAGATCATATATATTTGCTACAGCGCCATCACCAATTATTGCAAGTTCCATAACGGCAGCTGTTAAAGTAATTAAGGAAGACGAGTCACTAAGAAGAAGATTGTGGGAAAATAGAAATTATCTAGTAGAAAAAATTAATGGCCTAGGTTATTCCACCATGCAAAGTAAGACACAAATTATACCAATATTTTTGGGTGATGAAATGCGAGCAGCTAAATTTGCGGACGAACTGTTTAAACTTGGGGTATTTGTACCAGCTGTTAGGTGGCCGGCCGTTCCTATTGGCCAAGCTAGAGTTAGAGTTACTGTGACATCACTGCACGAAAGGAATCATCTGGATAAATTTTTGAATATACTAGAAGCATTGAAGAGTAAAAAATATTAATAAAAAATGTTTTCCCAAATCATAATCATAATTTCATTTATTGCAAATTTTTTTCTGGGTTGGTTAATTTATTTTTCTAGCAATAAAAAATCACTCTATAAATGGTATGTGGCTCTAAGTAGCTGTACAGCTTTTTGGTTAGCATTAAATCTTCTTACGGGTTTATTGAAATCTATATGGGTTTTTCGTGGCACATATTCATTGGGTGCTATCATACCGATGTTCGCATATATTTGGTACATTAAATTTAGAGGGAAAAATATTTTGGCTAGAAAATATAATATTTTCATTGTAATTTTAGCTTGTGTATTTTGCGTTTTGCCATTCATCGATGGTTTAATTGTTTTGGATGCGACCGATTTTTTTCTTGGAGGAATAGTGGGAACACTTGGTCCAATGTATATATTTTGGGCTGCTTATCTCTTTTCATTTTTATTTTTTTTGCTATTTATAGTAACAAAAGATTACAGATCAGCAACTGGTTTAAAAAAACTTCAGACTAGATATATAATGTTGGGTTTTTATGGTTTTGCCCTAATACCACTCACGGTTTCGGTCATATTACCATTTTTTAATATATTGAATTTTACCTGGCTGGATAGTTTTGGCTCCGTCCCATTAATAATAGCTATCGGTTACGCAATAGCTAGGTATAGATTAATGAACATACGCGTAATACTTACTAGAAGTATTTTGTACACAGTTCTAGTTGCATTAGTCGCAAGTGTTTTTTCCGCTTCCGTATTTTTTACAGCCAAATTTTTTAGTGATAAAAGTGATAGTAGTAAAATAATAGTTTATATTGTCACTTCAATTATAATTGTCAGTTTTTTAGATAAAGTCAAAAATAAATTTGGTAAAATCACAGACCGTATTTTTTATAAAGATCGTATTGATTATCAAAAAGTATCACAAAATGCAAGCTCGGTTGTTGCTAGAGAAATAGATTTGGAAAAATTGTCCAATTCACTTTCTAATTTATTAGCAAGTGAATTAAAAATAAAAGAAGTTTCAATTTTGATTGCTAAGGACAAAAACTTTATATTTATTTCTAATTCACAGAGAGCTAGTAATAATTTTGAGTTAAGTCAAGATTTTGTCAGTTTTATAAAAGAAAAAAAAGACCTTATTATTATAGAGGAATTAATTAGGACTCAGAGTGATATTGGAAGCGAGGTTCCATATTATAAACAACTTGAAAAATTTATTAAAGAGGCTGAAAATTTTGGCATAGAAATGGTAGTACCCATAACGGATGATAATAATATTGTTACAGCCATTTTCTTGTTTTCTGCAAAAAGTTCTGGCGATTTATATAGTCAAGATGATATTAATTTTTTAAAAATTTTGACTCCCCAAATTGCTACAGCAATTGAGAAATCCAAATTATATGAAGAAGTTCAGTTGCAAAAGCGTGGGTTGCAAGCCAAAGTTGATGCCAGAACCAAGAGTTTGAAAGAGGCCAATATTGGCCTGGAACAACGTAATAAGTTTTTGACAGCTATGCAGGCCGTGACCAATAAAGTAGGCCGCACCATGGACCTCAAGCAGATTAATCAAATGATTGCTAACAGTATTTATTCTGAGTTTGGCTATGTAGGTGGTGTTTTGAGCTTTGTGGATGAGCGAACTAATGTTTTGCGCATTGGAGCAATCACAGAGAGCGAACAGACTAAGCTAGTGGCACAAATTTTGGGGCAGGATCCCAAAAAGTTTGAAGCCAAATTAGAGGCGGGTTATTCTTTGGGTGTTAAGACAGTGTTGTCTGGCACAAGAAATGATTCTGACAAAATGTCGGATTTCTTTTCGCCTCCAGTTGATAAATTGGTTATGGATAAAGTGCAGGAGGCTTTGGGAGTCAAAGCAATAGTTGGCTTTCCAATTTTTTCGGAAGATAAAATAATCGGTATTATTCATTTTTTATTGGCTGTGGATAAATCACGCATTTCGTCGTTGGATCTTGATACCATGACTGCTCTGACCAGCCAAGTTGGTATCGTATCTAGAAATTTGCGTTTGTACAATAATCTGCAGACCACCAATCAAGATTTGCAAGTAGCTAATATGCGTTTGCGTGAGCTGGATCAGGCCAAGTCAGAATTTTTATCAATCGCTTCTCATCAGTTGCGCACGCCAATTTCAGCGCTTAAAGGTTATTTGTCAATGATTTCTGATGGAGATTTCGGTGTTGTGCCACCAAAGATTAGTAAGGTGGTCAAAGATTTATTTGAAAGCGCCGCGCGCTTGGCTCGCTTGGTGAACATATTTTTGAATGTGTCGCGTATTGAGTCGGGCCGTTTGAAGATTGAGAAAAAGCCCTTGCAGATTGGCGATATGATAGAGAGTGTAATAGCTGAGCTACACAATGAGTCAGACAAAAAAGGCGTGAAGTTGATTTACAAAAAAACAAAACCAGCATTGCCATTGGTCGCCGCTGATTCTGATAAATTGCGAGAAGTGATTTTAAACTTGATTGATAATTCCATAAAATATACGCCCAAAGGGCAGATTGAGGTTGGCGCTTTCATTGAAGGTGAAAATTTTCATTTCCAAGTCCAAGACACTGGCATTGGCATAGACCCCGAAGAAGCCAAAAATTTGTTTAGAAAATTTGTGCGCGCTAGTGGCGCGGCGCAGATTCATACTGGCGGTTCTGGTTTGGGCTTGTTCATCGCTCAAAAAATTATCAAAGAGCATGGCGGACAAATATGGGTAGAAAGTGTTGGCAAGGAAAAGGGGAGTACTTTTCATTTTGTCATACCAGTCAGCGGTGGTGAGCCGAACAAAGAAGAAATGCAGTCGTAAAAATCTTGGTAAAAAAGTTGTAGAGATACACAAAATTTTATTTATGTCCAAAAATATAATTAATGTTGCCGTAATTGGTGGCGGGCTTTCTAATGAAAGAGCCGTTTCTTTAGATACGAGTAAACAAATATTTTCCGTCTTGTCAAAGAAAAAATATAATATTTTTTTAATAGAGATAGGCAAAGATAAAAAATGGATTTTAAAAAATACAACAGAATTAAATAATCCAAAGAATTCACTGGCGGTTGTTGATCAATCAAATAACATTTTGCCTTTTGATAAAGATACGTCCAAAGTAAGACAGATCGATTTAATCTTAAAAAATATTGATGTTGCCTTTATTGCTTTACACGGAAAAAGCGGCGAAGATGGCAAAATTCAGGCTGTTTTAGATTTATTGGGCATACCATATACTGGCTCTGGTGTTTTGGCTAGTGCTCTCGGCATGAACAAGATTAAGTGTTTGGATATTGTGGCTAGTCATGGCATAAAGGTGCCAAATTGTTTGCCTATTCATTTTAATGCTAACGCTAATATCAGTGTTATAAAAAAAGACGTATTACGCAAGATAGGATACCCATGCGTTGTTAAACCAAATGAATCTGGATCAAGTATTGGGGTGACTTTAGTAAAAAATGGGAGATTATTAAAAAAAGCTTTGCAAGTGGCATTTAAAGAGGATGATTTAGTTTTGATAGAAGAGTATATTAGTGGCAGGGAATTTACTTGTGGTATTTTGGGCAATACCAATAAGACGGAATTAATTAGCCTGCCGCCAGTGGAAATAATCACGGATAAGAAAAGTTTTTTTGATTATTACAATAAGTATCACACTGAAAAAGTCAGAGAAATTTGTCCACCGATGATCAGCAAAAAATTATACAATGAAATACAGAAAACCGCTAAAAAAGTTCATGAACTTTTGGGTTGCGATGGCCTTAGTAGGTCAGATTTTATCTTATCGGACAAAAATAACAAGTTATATTTTTTGGAAATAAATACCATCCCAGGACAAACAGAAAACAGTCTTTGTCCCAAAGAGGCAAAGGCAATGGGCTGGTCTTTTTCAGAATTTATCGATAAACAAATACTGTTGGCTCTTAAGAAAAATACCAAGAAGAAAAAATTATTTTGATTTTTAAATAATTAATAGCTTAATATAGAAGATGCTGTTTTGGTGAAGAACTTGACAGCTTTTTTGTTTGGTCTATAATGAAGATGTAGAAATAGACGGCTATAATAATATAGACGGCTATGAATAAGAACCTTTAAATTTCGCAAGGAGACCAATCATGAGTAACGCAAAGAACAAAGTAATGATCACGACGGCGTGGTTAAATATCAACACGGCTTGTAATAATCGTTGCGCCTGGTGTTATAGGCGTGATGATCTGGCTTTGCCAGCAAAACAGATGCCATTTACAATGGCGGAACAGATGGTCGATTTCTTTTCCGAGCTCGGTGTTCAAAGCTGTATATTCATTGGTGGTGAACCAACCCTGTATCATCAATTGCCCGCTCTGATCAGTAGAGCTAAAAAGGGCAAAATAGGCGAAACAACAATTGTGACTAATGGCAGATTATTACACTCCCGTAAGTTGGTTGATAATTATGTCGAGGCTGGTTTGGATGTTTTTTCTGTCACTATCCACTCTGCAAAGCGCGAGATACACGATAATATAGCTGGTGTGAGCTCGTGGGAACAAACAGTTGCTGGGATTAAGAATATCGTCGCGGCTGGTAAAAAATGTTCGCTCAACGTAGTGGTTGGAGATCAGAACATAACCAGCACTCGTGATAGTCTGGTGACTTTGTTGGGTCTAGGTGTTGATCAGATAATACTTAGTTGTGCACTACCGTGCATCAATGGGTTATCTGTTGACGGCACCTATGCGTTGGATCCGCGTCGATTCGCTACCCTTATAGAAGAAATGGTAGATTTGTCAAACAAGGTTGTAGTTTTGCATGAACTACCGCTTTGTTTGATTAGTAGGCCAACGTTTTTGAGAATGACTAAGAGTGGAAGACTCGGTTACGGTTGTCATATAGGTATTGGGCGTGGTTTGATCATTGATGTGAATGGTGCGATCATACCATGCAGTTCTTTTGCCAACTGCACGATCGCGGAGATGTTTAGGGGCGGTAAATTAATCTACACACCAGAAGAATTTGTGAAAGCATGGCAACAAGATGAGGTATTTTTGAATTTACGCAGAGAAGCTAATGTTATGCGATCTGATATATGTACCAAGTGTGGTCTTTGGTCAATATGTAACTGCGGATGTCCTTTAACTTGGGGGCATTTTGATCCCGCAGACTATATCAATAATAGTCTGTATGGTATAAGTGCCGAGGAAGTGTATAGTTGGTCGAAAACTGAGCATAACCCTTAACCTTTAGGAGGTGAATTATGAGCGCCAAACTGATCATCCTTTTCCGAGGGTTCAAGGGCACGAAGATTCCTGCTGATCGCAGTGATCATTGTGCCGAGGCCAAAAACGCTTCACCGTTGTGCCAGTGCCAGTGTCGGCTCTAGCACGACTCGTGCGGGGTTGTATTTTCACCATATACAGCCCCGCCTAAATTTTATATAATATCTATTGATATGGTTATATTAAAACACAATTTAATTAATGATTTGTTAATAATCATTAAAACATTAACAAAAAAATCTTGGTTAGATAAAAATAGAATTTTTTACTATTTAACAACTTTATCGAAGTACAAAAACATTAATTATGATCAAAAAATTGTTAATTTGAAATTTTTGTTGGATAAATATAAGTCATTGTTTAATGATAAAGACTATAAAATTTATTTATCAAAATACGGTCCTTGGGGGAGTTATCAAACGCCAAATAGGGTATATATCAATATCCAGAGGAACGATCTAGACATAGTTATGACAATTATACATGAAATTGTGCATTTAAAGCTTGAAGCGGAGATTATAAAAAGAGGTTTGGGATATGAAGCCAAAGAGAAATTAGTGCAGAGTGTTGTTGATGAGCAATTAAAAAAGATTAAATAATATGCTAAATCATAATTCGCAAATATTACACTCCATCATAGTCAATGCTGTTATTGAAAAAGGCGGTAAAATTTTGATATCACAACGAAGTTTTGAGGAAAAACACGAGCCCGGCAAATGGACAATACCAGGTGGTAAAGTGGAAACAACTAAGGGCGATGTTTTTCATATTTTAGAAAAAACTCTAACCAAGGAGGTGGAGGAAGAAGTGGGGATAAAAATATCAGAGAATGTTGAATTACTCACTAATAATACTTTTATCCGTTCTGACGGTACGCATGTGGTAGCTTTGATGTTTTTATGCCATTATGAATCTGGGGAAGCTAAGCCACTAGAGGATACAATAGATATCAAGTGGGTAGTCGAAGATGAATTGTTAAATTATAATTTTTCACCAAATGTTGAGGGTTATATTAAATTAGCTTTTGAAAAAATTTATGCCAAAACTGGCTGATAAAAAACTAGGAATATTTGTAAAAGATACCAAAAAAAAATTTGGTGTATTTTTTGATTTTAAAATAAAAGATCCCTCTTTATACTTTGTAGCTAGTCGTGAAGATTTTGATTTAATAGTAGGCAGAAAAACTGAAAATTGGCTTGTGGCCATTGCTAGGGCTAACAGTATTTATATTTTAGATAAAAAAATTTTTGCCAAAGAATCAGATCATAGAATTGGAGATTTCTGGCAAACTTTAAAACACGAGTACAGCCATATTTACTATACACAAATAACAAAAAGTCATTATCCTGCTTGGCTCAATGAGGGACTGGCTAGCTATCTTTCGGGCAAAAAATTATTGATTAAAAATAATGATCAAGAAAAATTACTGAATGTTTTTAATTATTTTAACAAAAGTGACTCGGATGTTTATGTGGTGGGTCAATATTGGGTAGAATTTTTGATTAATAAATACGGTAAGAAAAAAATGATTATGTTGATAAAATCTTTAGATATAAAATCGGAACTTAGTAGTCAATATTTTGCCAAACAATTTTATAAAATATACGATTTCGGGTTTAACAAAAAATCATTTGCTAAATTTATAGAATAATTTTTTTATATGAACAAAGAAATAGAAATAAAAATTTGTCTTGAAGATAAAGAAGAACTTCAAAAAAAGCTTCTAATTTTGGGCTGGAAAGCTGTGGATACTGTTTTTCACAAAACTTATTTGGTAAGCACTCCTAATGAGGGCTTGTTCAAAAAAGGTATATATCCAAGAGTAAGAATTGAGGGTAATAAAACTAGATTTACCATCAAAGTTAAGCCAGTGGAGCAAAAAGGTGTAGATGACAGAGAAATGAAGTTTTTCCAAAGAGAAGAACATGAAATTTGGGTGGAAGATGCCGAGGAATTAGTCAAAATGTTGGCCATTCTTGGTTTGACTGAAGTATTAATTGATGAAAAGTATAGGCAAACTTGGGAGAGTGAAGAGTGGGCTAATTTAAGTGTGGTTATAGACACCTTGCCTTTTGGTTGCTATATGGAGATAGAAGGGCAGAAGGAAGAAATAGATCAGATGATAAAAAAATTAGGACTAGAAGATAAAGAAAGAATTACCATTGCTTATCGTCGAGTTTATCAAGACTATTGCAAAAAAATGGGAATAAAAGAGGAAAAAAATTTAGTATTTAAAAAATAATTATATATGCCTACCCGCGTTCGTGCCATAATAATACAAGATCAAAAAATCCTTTTGATCAAAAGAAAAAAAGACAATCTTGTCTATTGGGTTTTGCCGGGTGGACAAGTGGAGAATGGTGAAGTCAATGAATTTGCTTTACGCCGAGAATGCCAGGAAGAATTAGGCGTGCAAGTAAAAGTCAAAGAATTATTACACGAAATGCTTTCGCAAAAGCCAGAAACTTTTGGCCAGCGGGAGTATTTTTTTAACTGCGAGATTATTAGTGGTGCTTTAGGCAGTGGCACTGGACCAGAATGGCAAAGGGGCTTTCACTATACAGGCACCTATAAGATAGAGTGGATGGAGTTAAAAAATTTAATGGAGATTGACTTGAAGCCAATGGAAATAAAAAAGATTATATTAAATTTATGATATAAAAAACAGGTTCATTTAATTATGAACTTTAGGCAAAATGAAAAAGAAAAGCAATTTTGGGCTGGGTATAATTTTAGTCATTGGTTCTTTGATAATAGTAAATTCTGCTTTGGCAACAGTACAAAAAATTGTGCTTGATCAAGAAAAGTACATTGATCAATATTTTCAAGTAGATCAAAACGGCCAGACCAAAGTAAAAATATTTTTGGGCGGTCAGCAAATTGCCGAAATAAATAATCAGGCCTTAGATTATTTTTTGTACGATCACCTGGGTTCGGTAGCAACAGTGCTCGATCAGGATGGTAATATAAAAGAGCAAAATGATTATCAATCATTTGGGCTTTTGCAGAGCCGGGTTGGAACGGCTGACAATCAGCGTCAGTTTATTGGCAAAGAGAACGATCAAGAAACTGATTGGCAGTATTTTGGTCAGCGCTACTATGATCCGCTTTTGGGGCGCTTTAGCAGTATTGATCCTATGCTCATTTACAATCCGGCTAGTGTTTTGGCTAATCCCCAAAGCTTAAACAGCTATAGTTATGCTTTGAATAATCCGCTTAGTTTCATTGACTTTTTTGGATTATCCACGGCCACTGTAAATCCCACGCCGGAAAATGGCTGGCAAATTGGTGATGAAATGGGACAGTTCAATGGCGTTAGGGCTTATTACAATGGAATTGGTAGTTTACGTGAAAATAGTAGTTGTGTGGAGTATGTCAAAAGGTATATGTCACAAACATATGGCGTGGAAATGGGTTCAGTCATAAACCCTAATAACATGTGGAATAACATAGACAGCGTAAACCTCAATATAGCCAAGAATAGTCCTTCATATTTTTTGGCTAAGCATGAAAATGGCCAAGGTTTTTCTTTGCCGAAAGAGGGTGATATGCTTATTTGGACAGACAAGTACAATGGCCATGTGATGATGGTGACAGAATCAAAATTTGATCAAAAGACCAATAAAGGTTATGTAGAGATTATAGACCAAAATGCTAGCATGCAGGCAGTCACTCGTTATGATGTGAGTAAAAAAGATAACGGCTATTCTGTATTGAAAAAAGATGGTACTCCTATGGCTGGTTGGCTCAGCTTAGTGAATAAAAACAATACCAGTCAGACAGTCGCTGGTGGCCAGTCTGCTATCGCGCAGCAGAGAAATTTTTTTCAAAAATTATGGCAAAGCACCAGACAAGTTTTTCAAAAAATATTTTAAAGTAATGATATGAAATTAGTAAAAAAAGAAATTATATTTATTAGCGCAATAGTAATATTTTTGATTACCTTGTTTTTATTATTACAAAAATTCCCTGATCCAATCAAGATTCAACTGGATAAACTTAAGAGTGGTTCATTGGATGAGAAATTGGCGGCTACTGAATATGTTAAGAATAATAAAATAACCGACGCTATACCACTGCTGATTAAAAATATAGTTAATAAGGATTTATCCTGTAGTTCGGTCAGATCCTTGAATAGTTTAGCTGGCGTAACTGTTTCAGAGTTAGATGTCTGTGAAGACAGAATTGCCAAATATGATGATTTATTAAAAGATGTGCAAAATGAATGGGAAGATTGGTATATTAGTCAGAAATATCAAGGTTGGCAAATCTATCGCAGTGAAAGTTTCGGCATAGAAATAAAATATCCCGAAAGATATTATGCCTGGTATGGTGCTTGTGAAAATTCAGATGGTCAATATCGAGCTGTTGATGGATTCGTACCAACAAAAATTTTTGAAGATAATAATGAAATTTATATCAACCAGGCCTTCAAATATCAAGACGGTGAAAATGATTGCAAAAAAATTGATAACTCAATAGAGATTTTGAGCAATGAGTATACCTGGAAAATAGTAGTTCAAGATAATATTAATAATGACCAAGATTTAAATAAATTTATCAGGGATTATTATGTTGGTTTTGGCGGTGGCTGTCGTTTGGGAGAAAAAAAATTATCAAAGCAAGATGGTGTTTATGATATAACAATGTATTACGATGGCAAGGATCTTGGTGAATCTTCTTGTTTTATCAATGCTGGGACGCTTATGAAGTATTATCCTGAAAAGCATAGAGCAGTAGCTTGGATGACGGGTCAAGAACCATATTTTTGGACAGATGACAAATATGTTAATTCTTTTGATCAAGCCATGATAGATAGCTTTAAATTTATTAAATAATTAATAATAAACTTATGTTTCAAGGCAAAAAATTTGAAACAAAAATAAAAATCGTTTTTACTCTAGTGACTTTGCTGGTAAATATTTTACCAGCGCCAATTGTTTGGGCTCAAGAGACAGATCTTGGTGCAAGCACAGAGAGTATGCAGCTTCAGGTCGAATCTGGGCAGTTGCCGGTTTTACGGTTGGAGCAGCATGTGAAATTAGCACCATCAAGCGATGAGGTGGCGGAGACACAAGCGGAGCTACAGCCAGTGGCGACTCAAACGGAGATTGATAGTATGTTGTCCAGTGACCAAGATGTACAAGAAATCATGACAACGACCGGTGATAATCCCGATCCATACATAAGACAAGAAAAAACACTCTCACTTAAGGACGATTTAAATATAAGCGAGGACTCTTCAACCGGAGCATTAAATTTTAAATATAATATAGAAATACCAAAAGGCAGAAATAATTTACAGCCCACCCTTCAGCTAGCATATAATAGCCAAGATACCAATAACCAAAGCATGTTTGGTTTTGGCTGGTCTATGGATATTCCATATATTCAGCGTCTAAATATCCATGGGTCAGAAGATTTATATTCAGAGAATAATTTCTATTCCTCGTTATCTGGTAAGCTGTTGGCCATTAATTTAAGCGATGGGATCCATGGAACATATGGCTCAGAGACAGACAATGGAGATTATTTAAAATATAAATATAATACTGATGGTTCCTGGACTGTTACTGATAAACTAGGTACTGTCTATACCTTTGGCACTTCGGCTTCTGAAAGACAGGATAACCCTGCAGACCCAAGTAAAATATATAAATGGATGCTTGAAGAAATGCGTGACACTAACGACAATTTTATTAGGTATCAATACTACAAAGACGCTGGACAAATTTACCCATATAAAATATTTTACACCGGATACCAATCAACGGATGGTATTTTTGAGGTAGAGTTTTTGAGAGAATCAAGGACTGATAATGCAACATCAACAATCCAAGGGTTTGCCACTAGACAAGATTATAGAATAAATGAGAT
Source organism: uncultured Gammaproteobacteria bacterium (assembly GCA_964540095.1). GTDB lineage: Bacteria > Patescibacteriota > Patescibacteriia > UBA1558 > GWA2-36-10 > CALMZN01. Next base: position 42,525 of record CAZILH010000005.1, read on the forward strand.
AAAAATAAGTTTTGAGGGCTCTTGGACTAGAAAATATGCATTAAGTTATGACCAGGCCAACAATGAACATCGTTCCGTTTTAGATACAATTATTGAAATGTCAAAAGATCAAAATAACAACACAGTCGCTTTACCAGCCACTTATTTTGATTATCAATCAGAAAGAAGCGGATGGACTTATGATTCTGGTTACGATACATATATGGATAATCCGTATGCGCCCTATCCTGGTCCATATCCTGTGATGGGTGACTTTAATAGCGATGGTTTAGTCGATCTTATTATATGTAATAGCTTATTTTGTAGAGCCCATATAAATAGTGGAGACGGGACTGGCTGGGAAGTAGATATAAATTATGTAGTTCCCGCAATAGTTAGTTATAACTCAATGTCGGTTGACTTAAATGGTGATGGTTATGCAGATTTTCTTACTAGATTCAACTTGGATTTAAAGGCGTTCATAAATAATGGAGACGGGACTGGTTGGACTGCCAACTCTAACTATGACAGATATAATATTTTTGATAGTAATAGCACGGGCATGTTGCCGATTGGGGATTTTAACGGTGATAGTTTGCCTGATTTTTTATGGGCAACAGATAATTTGGGCATTTATATTAATACTGGGACCGGCTGGAATAATTTAAGTGGTGCATATAGTATACCAAATGGGGTTAATGCCAGTTGTTATGCTGTAGATGTTAACGGGGATTCTTTATCTGATTTTATTTGTCAGGATAATTATGACATAGAAGTATATCTAAATAATGGTGAATCTACAATATCATGGACTTTTAGTAATGACTATAGTTTTTATATTGGTAATAATAATTATTATATGCCAATTGGGGATTTTAACGGTGATAGTTTACCTGATTTTATACATTACAATACGTCTAGTAATTGTGGTCTTTATATTAACAAGGGAGATGGAACTGGGTGGTCCCAAGACCCCACTAATTATAGTTTTCCATATTATTTTGGTTGCGGAACATTACTTGCCGATGCCAATGCTGATAACTTAACTGGTTTATTCTATAAATCGAATGGTACTGATTTAAAGGTAGCAACTAATGATGGCTTGAACTCCGATCTTCTTTCCAAGATAACTTACAGTAAAGGATCGGTTGTGGACATTGCATATGAAGTATCAACCCACGAGGTAACCCAATCAGGAGAATTATCTAACCCCAATCTTCCATTTTCTGCTCAAGTTGTTAAACAATTAGATGTTGACGATGGTAGCGGAAATCATTCGTTAGTTGATTATAATTATAGTGGTGGTTTACAATATTATGGCGATGCTTTTAATAAAAAATTCGCCGGTTTTGCTCAAGTAGAAAAAACTATAGCTGACACTAAAACCATTACCTATTATCATCAAGGTAATGAATCAAATTCTTCTCAAGGCGAATATCAAGATAGTTACTATAAAATAGGCAAACCATATAGACAGGAAACGTATGATAATAATACTGATGAGCTATTAAATCAGACCATATACAAATGGGAAGAAACTGACTTGGGTCATGACAATAGTTTTGTCTACAACACTCAAAAATCTACTACTAATTTTACTAACTCTACCAAATCAACAGCCGTCCAATATCAATATGATTTAACTTCAGGAAATTTATTGACGGAAAATAATCTTGGTGAAGTGGTTGTTGATATTGGTACTGGTGAAATTACCAATCAACTAACTGGCGATGAAAAAGACACGGACTATGACTATGCCGAAAATCTGGAAGAACATATTTTAGCCGCGCCTAAAACCAAAGTGATTAGTGACACTAGTGATTCTAAACAACAAAATTTATATTATGATAATTTACCTTTGGGCGAGATAAATAAAGTTAATTTAACTAAAGAGGATTATATCGAGCAAGATGTGGAGGTAAATAGGAATTTTAATGATTTAGGTTTAGTCACTCAAGAAATATCTCCTAAAAATGCTACCACCACCATTGCTTATGATAGTAATAATTTGTATCCAGTAAGCATTACCGATCCATTAAATAATGTAAGTTATACGGAATATAACCTATTAAATGGCCAAGTAGCAACTTCTACTGCGCCAAACGGATTGATGACTGTCAATACTTTTGAAGCTTTTGGCAGGATAAGCAAGGTACAAATATCTGATCCCAACAACCCAAGTAATTTATTTACTAAGCAAGAAATTATTTATCAAGATACTAACTTCCCAAACTACAAAGAAACCAAAGATTATTTTGACACCAACAGTCACGCCACTTCTCGCGAATACTATGATGGTCTAGATAGAGTGATTCAGAAAAAAACTCAAATGCCAACCTTGGGTGAATACTCCACTGTAGATATTAGCTATGACTCACAAGGCAGGATGAGTCGTCAATCTTTACCATATATTACAAGTAGCATTGATTATTCAACACCAAATTTGAGCCAGCCAGCAAAAACCTACACCTACGATGCTTTAAGCAGGGTGCTCACTGAAACTACGCCAGTAGGAACCACTTCTTATGAATATAATGGCTTTACTACCAAAATCACTGATGCTAATGGCAACTTCAAAGAGCTAACTAAAGACGCCTATGGTAATCTAGTAGAGGTCAAAGAATATTTAGGCAGTAATATTTACACTACCAATTATGAATATACTTTGACCAATAAGTTAAAGAAAATCACTGATTCAGCTGGCAATATAAGAAATTTCAGCTATGACGCTCTAGACAACTTAGAGTGGCAAGATATGGTGCATAAACCTTCGGTCACCACTCCGGCCAAGATCCAATATACTTATGACAAAAATGGCAATGTGCTGACCGAAACATCATTTAAGAACGATGCCATTTCCTATGTCTATGATGACTTGAATCGCGTGTTGAATGAAAAATTATCCGGCGCCAATAAAATCAGCTACACCTATGATCAGAATGGAGACATCGGGCAATTGACTTTCGCTGATTATGGTGACGGCAATTATAAATCCTATGACTATGATGTTTTGGGTAGATTAAAAACAGCAACTACCACTATTTATAATGAGCATTTTGTTTTGAAATATGAATATAATTTGGCTGGGGCACTTTCTAAGGTAATTTACCCCAATAATTATCAAGTAATCTATGGCTTTGATACTACTGGACAGGTAAATAGTGTGTCGCTAGACAAAGGCCAAGGTCCAGGCACTATTGCCTCCAATATTCAGTACAACCAAAACGGCCAGATGACTCATCTGGAGCGCGCCAATGGCGTGACGACTGATTATACTTATGATCCGGCTCAGGCCTTTAGATTAACAAGGATATTATCAACTACGGCGACATCTACTTTGCAGGATCTCAACTACACTTATGATGATCTAGGAAATATCCTGACTCTAGTTGACAACGCCAACACTGATCTGCAAAAGTCAGCTATCTATACTTATGATGATTTAAATAGATTACTCACAGCCACTGTCACTTACACTAATCATCCAGATAAAAACTACACTCAGACCTTTACTTATGACTCTATTGGCAACATGACCACTAATTCTGACCTCGGCACCCTAAACTACGCCAATGGTCAGCCCCATCAGCTCTCAAGCTATGGTACGCGCAACTTCCAATATGACACAGCTGGCAATATGACCAGAAATGGCGGTATTACCAAATTCACTTGGGACTGGCGCAATAGGTTAACTAATACCCATGACATTGCCTCGGCCAACAATACTTACTACAATTACGACCACAATAACCAAAGGTTTATCAAATGGACAGAGGACTACGTATATGTAGACCCAGAGATTGAAGAAGAGCTGCCTTCAAGAAACCTACCAACTGAATCATATATTCCAGAGGGAGATATTTCATCAGACCTAATCCTAGAAAAGGATGCTAGCCTAGACGGAGCGGGCTATTGGGAATGGCAAGTAATATCTAAAGATGAGTACATTGATAAGTATTTTGAAAAGAATCTTAATGAGCAAACCAAGAGCCATGTCTTCCTAAATGATATTAAAATTGCTACAATTAATAATAATGATAATCCGTATTATATTGTCAGTGATCATTTAAATTCTAGCAGTTTACTTACTACTTCTAGTGGCACTATAGCCGAGGTAGAGGATTATAAACCATACGGTACTACTAATTACCAGAATACCATACAAGACGTTAAGGATGATTATGGTTTCACTGGACGAGAGTATGACGAAGAGATCAATATTCAGTATTTTGGAGCTAGGTATTTAGATAACCAGCTTGCTAAGTTTACGAGTATTGATCCAATAGCCATCACGCACCCAGGAAAGTATTTGGCAGATCCTCAACAGTTTAATACTTATTCCTATGCCAGAAATAATCCACTTATTTATATAGATCCACTTGGGTTGTATAATATAAAGACAGGTGAAATTGAAAAGGGTGATACCCAAGAGTCAATCACAGCTCTAATAAATAAAACTTTCGGCATAAATTCGAATTGGGACACGATTGCTAACGTAAGTTTTTACCAGACACGTTTGGAAGGTAAACCCATAGACGAACTTGTTGGTAAAAGCCTGAGAATAGGTACAGATGTAACTGTAGATATTACTGATCAATTAAACAATCTTAATACAGATAGAGCTAAAATAGCATCAAAGTTTGGACCCGTATCCTTGGTAAATTTTAGAGACAATGGGCCTTGGGATATTAAAAGCTCTAAAGACAATG